>JAGQPC010001231.1 GCA_020426925.1 Planctomycetales bacterium
GCGATCGAAAGCGGTCCGACTCGCCGGACGATTTCGCCGAGATCAAAACCATTGATGTACTCGGTGACCAAAACCGGAGTGCCGGAAATCTCGCGAGCGTCATGAGCGATCACGATGTTGGGATGACTCAGACGCCCGATTGCTTTCATCTCGATTTCGAAGCGATCTCGAACTCGCTGGTCACCCAAGCGATGATTGGCCAAAACCTTGAGCGCCACTTCGCGACCGAGCTTTGTGTGGCGAGCCAGATAAACGCTGCCCATTCCGCCTTGGCCGAGCTTTCGCACGATTTCGTATTCGCCGATCTGCTTAGGCAGGTGCGTGGTCGCGACGCTTTCGTCCGAGTTTGCGGCTTTGGAAAGTGCTCCGAGTGCGTTTGCCATCGCGACCTGACAATCGGGTTCCGCGTAATATTCGGAAAAAGCTCCGCTGTCGCGGATCGAAGCGATCAGAGAATCTTCGCCATCGTCAAACGTTTCCAATTCCGATTGGCATGTCGAGCAAGCTTTGACGTGAGCCATCAAGTCATTGCTTTCGTCATCCGGCAACCTCCCCAAGTTCAAGTCTTGCAACTTTTGGGGTGTTGGGCACTCGGTCGCGGTCATCATCATTTTCTCCTCGCTTTCCAGTATATTGATAAGAAGGCCGGAGTTTCGCTCGGCAAAGGGATGAACGAGCGAGTCTGACACGTTTTTTGTGAGTTTTTGAAAAACGCATGGAAACACCGAAAAACCCCGCAAATCGCCCCGAGCACCCGACGCTATCGTCGTCGCTGCTGGATGGAGTCCAGCAGATGGATTCGGAGAGTTGGAGCCGGCTGGTCAACACGTTCGCTCCGATCGTTTATCTGTGGTGTCGAACGTCAGGCGTTCGCTCGTCGGAATCGCCTGACATCGTTCAAAATGTGTTCACGTCTGTCGCACGAGGAATCGGTTCGTTCGAACGGCAGAAAGACCAAGGCAGTTTTCGCTCTTGGCTCGCCACGATCACTCGGAACCAGATCCGCGACCACTTTCGCAAGAAATCGCAAATCGAATCAGCGGTTGGCGGTACCGAAGCATGGGATCGGCTGCAGCACGAGCCCGATGAACTCGATTCGACGATTGCCCCCGAAAACGTGACGAGTGCCATCAACCGCCGAGTGCTCGATTCCGTCCAGGCCGAGTTCGAGCCCCAAACCTGGCAAGCGTTTTGGCTAACGGTCGTCGACGGCAAAAACACGGCCGAGGCATCAGAAGCAACCGGCATATCCACCGCCAGCATCTATCAAGCAAAATCTCGCGTCCTCCGCCGCCTCCGAGCCCGCCTCGCCGAACTGCCGGACTAGAGCACGTAGGCTCGGAACAAGCGGCGATTCAGTTAACCATTTTGAAAATGCCTACCGCCGCGCAGTTCCGGCATGCCGCATCGTGTTTGATACATCGTAAACAAAGCACACCGAGATCTGCCAGACTCGCGCAACCATCGCCAGCCGTAACAGCGCGGCATCAGGACAAAACGCGAATCAGAGCCAATTGGCCGCTCGTTACGAGCCTACCCGACCGCGTTTTTTCCCCAATTCTTGGCGATTTAACGGTTTTCTCGAAAAAGAACCTAAGAAACTGTAGGGATCTGGTTCTTCTATCTGAGAGGACACAGTGAATACGGCCAAGAAATGCAGCCGCAGAAAAAAACAGGTTTGATGTTGAATCCGACTCCGCGAGTCAATCAACCCGAAACTGGCGGAGTGAGCGAGATCACTCTGCGGACTCTGTTTGAAACGGAGGAGACTTCGTTGCTGCGCTATGCGTTTTCGCTGACGGGTCGTCGAGCACTCGCAGAAGAAGTTGTGCAGGAAGTGTTTTTGCATCTCCATAGGCAATGGGCCGAAATCGAATCTCCGCGAGCTTGGCTGTACCGCAGTGTTCGAAATCGAGCGTTCAACTGTATTCGCAAAAGCAAGAAAGAAGTGCTGAGCGGCAAGGCGGGCAAATCAGAACAAGACGCGTCCGAACAGTCGCCAGACGCATTGCTAGAACAGATGGAAACTGCACGAACCGTTCGGCAACTGATCGGCGATCTGGACGAGCCCGATCGGGAAATCGTGAAACTGAAATACTTCGACAATCTCAAGTATCGCGACATCAGCGAAAAAACAGGCTTAAGCGTAAGTAACGTCGGATACCGTTTGCACACCGTATTAAAAGAGCTTGCCTGCAAATTGCGGACGGCCGGAATCGACGACGAGTCATGAAAGAAGAACCAGACAAAAAACCGATCGACCCAGAACTGGAATCTCGCATCGTCGCGCTCGTGTTAGGCGAAGCCTCGGACTTCGAACGAAGCGAACTCGACTTGCTAATCGCCGAACGCCCAGAGCTCGCGGCGTTCAAAGCAGAAGTCGAAAACGTTCATGGCGTACTAAGCGAAGTTGGAAAAGGCGAGTTCGCTGTCGACGCCGAAGATTGGAAATTGTCGAGCGACAAACGCAAAAAGTTGCTTGCTGCGTTTGAAGGAAAATCGGTAGCGCGAAGTGACCGGCCAAAGTTAGGACTTCGCGGTTGGACAAACTGGCGGTTCGTTATGGCTGCATCGGCAGCCGTTGTGGTTGTTGGAATTACTACTGCGTTGATCATTCCACTGCAGCAGGCGAGGACGGCTGCGCGACGCAGCATACAAGCTGAACATGGTTGGCTCATGGACAACTACGCACCGG
>JAGQPC010001232.1 GCA_020426925.1 Planctomycetales bacterium
AGTGGCGTGTTGCCTAGATAGAGCTGCAGTATTTGGCTCTGCACTTTGATCGCGCGAATCAGAATCCAAATTTGTTCTTTGGAGAACTTAGCAGGATCGGATTTGGCAAGGTCCTCGAGCTCTTGAGTCATCGCTGCGTGTTGGTCGGTCGCGGCCTGCATCTTCAGCCCCATTTCTCGCCAAAGGATTTTTAGTTGCGCGTCGGAGTCCATTTGCTCTAGCGATTCGACTGAGTTAGCGATTAGCAAACACAACCGAGCTACTTCGGTGTCGGTCGCTTCAGGCTCCAAGCGGTGGATTCGTTCAGCCAGCTCTGTACAGTTCATTAGGCTCTCGCTTGCAAAGTTTTCTATCGCCGAAAAAGTGTTGAAACAGCAGCTGTGGATTTGCTCGCCGATTCGGCATTCACACCGAAATGTAGCTCAGGATTACGCGTCGATAGGGCCGTAGAAACAGTAAGACCGGTAACCGAACTTTCAATTGCCGCAGCGCGACCTTCGTGTTGCAAAGAAGGTTCATGCTGATTTCTCGCCACGTGCGAGAGACCGAATGAATTCGGATGCGTTTCCGTTGATTAAACGCCTCAAGCGGTGTGCAAAAGATTCCATTTTGATCCCTTCGAGCGAAGCAAAACCGCTAGCAATAATCAGCCTAAACGCTAGCACTAAAGAATCTTGACACGATTTAGCAAATGCTGACAATCCGGTGCTCGCGTTGAGGGACACAAGGACCCAGTTACTCATCGCGAGTGTGCTCAGTGGTCAGGGAGGACCACTCCGAGCTTTTTCCCGCGTCGTGCTTCTAGGGCAAGGAGGCCTTAGTCTGATGCCAGCAAACTCTAATGGCGTATCAATTCGTCAAGTACTTCCTGAGAGCACCCCTGTACGAGGAACGGATGTCCGAGTCAGCTCTTGTTGCAATAACGCAGACCAATGCGAACCGGGCGACGTGTTCGTCGTTTCCGAAGACGGTGAATTCGACTCCTTTGCCAAGGCCGAAATGGCCATCGCGAAAGGAGCGATCGCAGTGGTAACCGAATCGATTCTGCCAGTACGAGTTCCTCAATTTCTTGTCAACGATGGCAACGCCGCGTTTTCCAGCATCTGTCATGCTTTGGCGGGCAATCCATCGAACGAAATGTGCACCGTCGGGATCACCGGGTCCTATGGAAAAACGACAACGCAAATGTTGCTGGCCGGTGTGTTGGAATCGGCAGGGCACACCGTGGGCGCGATCGGATCGCTCGGTTGTTGTGACGGTGCCAATGCAGCGGCAAGCGACCGCTCGACTCCGCAAGCCCCAGAGTTGTCGGACTGGCTGAGGCGAATGCACGGCAATCGAGTTTCACACGCGTTGATCGAAGCGTCCAGCGAATCATTGATGGGACGTCGATTGAATGGTGTCGGCCTGAATGCCGCCGTGCTGACAAACATTCGTCGCGAGCATATTGATCTGCACGGCTCGCTCGACAATTTAAGAAATACAAAGGCCAGAATCTTCGAAAGCCTAAAGCCTGGTGGTTTTGCCGTCGTCAACGCGGACGACGCAGGATGCAAACGAGTGCTCGCGGAACTTTCCTGTCCAACGATGACTTACAGCATGAAGCATGATGCCGAAGTGACCGCAACGGTACTCGAACGCCATCCCAGCGAGCAAACATTTTTGCTGCAGGCCGGAACCGACTCAATGGCCGTGCGAACTCACATGATCGGTGACCAGCACGTCCAGAATTGTTTGGCCGCCGCTTGTGTTGGACTTGTACTGGGGCTCGACTTGCCAACCATCGCGCGTGGAATCGAATCGGTCGAACAACTCCCTACGCGCTTGGAACGAATCGAATGCGGTCAAGGATTCTCCGTCTTCGTCGACAGCTCAACGTCAACAGAATCGCTCGCCGAAACGTTGGCAACGTTGCGTGACGTGACGGCAAATCGAGTCATCTGCGTCGTGAATCCTCTGAACGGAAGTTCGTCGGCTCAACGAGCCGCCATGGGGCGCGTTCTCGAACGGTTCAGCGATGAATGCATTTTGACCGAAGACGTCATCGATCCCGAGCAATCCAATATTTCTGTTCACGACGTACTTGACGGATTCGAGCGACCTGCTGCATGTAGACTGATGCCCAATCGAGCGAAAGCAATCTGCTTGGCACTAGGCGAAGCTGAACCAGGCGACACCGTTTTGCTTGCAGGTAATCCCCGAAATGCTCGCTTGTGTACTGAACAAGATCAGGCGCGATTTTTCGATCGTAACGTTGCCCAGTATTGGCTTCAGACGATTGGGGCGTCAAAATCTAGCCCGTGGCTGACCGTGTAGGGAACTCGCAATCGCGATTGCTCACTGTACGCTGCTGAGTTTTGATTCAACGTCGCGGGGTGTAATCGCATGAAAGAGTTTGTCGGTGAAATCTTCGGAACGGCTCTGTTAATCCTGTTTGGAAACGGAGTCGTCGCCAATCAGCTGCTCGGAAAAACCAAAGGCAACGGCACCGGCTGGATGCTGATAACCACCGGCTGGGGACTGGCTGTCGCGTTGGCCGCTTATTCTGCAAGCCGATATTCCGGCGCCCATCTGAATCCCGCTGTCACACTTGGCCTTTATGCGATTGGCCAGTTCGACGGCAGCATCCCGACGTATCTGATCGGTCAAATGATTGGAGCGATGATTGGCGCGGTGCTTGTTTGGGTCACCTATTTTCCACATTGGCGAGAAACCGAAGACCT
>JAGQPC010001233.1 GCA_020426925.1 Planctomycetales bacterium
GCGCGAATCCACCGGCGGTATCACTGATGGGAAATGCGGTTCTCTGGCAACGAGTTCTTCTTACATTCACCGCGTACGCGATTGCGGCGGTCGGTGTTTTTGCGGCTGCGTACTTTGGAAACTTCGATTTCACATCTCGAGCCACCGTACGAAGCCCACTCGTGTTTGCGACACAGCTTTACGCGTGCGTGATGTTTCAAGCGACGTGCGTCATCGGTTTCGTGTCGCTTGCCTCGATTGTCGTTCAATCGCTATTGAAACGACGGTGGGCGTTTCGCGGTGACGAAGTTCGAAGACATGGAATTACGATCCGTGATCTCCTGCTCGCAACCGGGCTCGCCGCACTGACATTGATGTTCATCCGAAACAACCTCAATCCACCTGTAGACGGAGTCGGATTCAGCAGGCTGGACTTCGTGTTGTACACCACGGTCATCAGCACCATCGGAACAGTCCCGATTGTCGTTTTTTCTTTTGGAAGAAAGCTGTTTCCGATCGTCTCGGCAGTGTGGATATCTGCTGTCGCCGGTCTGTTCTTGACTGCGTGTGGCTTGGACCCGAACAGCAGATATCAAATCGTGTTCGCCCACGCGTTCGCTGGCTATCTTTTTGGCTTGGCGATGTGGCTGCTGAAGCGGCATGGACTGGAGCTGAAGCACATAGATTCACCCGTTGAAACCGTCGTCCCGAATCGCCGCTGGAATCCACGCTTCTCAATTGCATACATATTGACCATCGCAATCATCTGCGCACTGACGTGCTCGCACATGCAGGTTCAAACGTTTCTGACCGCGCCGTTCGGGATGAAGTATTCTTCAGCGAGATCCGTAGTTCGAGTCGCGAAACTGCTAGGGCGCAATCGACTGTTCCCGCGAACACCACCCAAGGAACTTGATCCGGACGCCTATTTTCGCCTCTATCGTTTTTCAGCAACAGCCAGGAGTCTGACGATCAATAAAGCAGACCTGTCACCAGAACTCGTGCACGCCGCGCTCAGCGCGGGAAGCGTCTGGCACGGAATTACACTGAACTGCGACACGCTTTCCCATGAACATGCGGCCCCATTCGCTGGCAAACTTATTGGTCGTCTTACGATCAAGTGTACGACCGTCGTCGATGGTGCATTAAGTATCCTGTGCGATCGATCACGTGTCGGCGAAATGCGGCTTGAATGCGACAGGCTTTCGGCTGCAGACGCGATGGCCCTCGCGGACCACGTAGGCAGTTTGACAATACATGTCGAACGCGTCGAAAGCCAAGAAGTAATCGATGCGCTGCCGACGACTCGCCTAAAGTGGCTTTCCGTTGGGCTGGTCGAAGGCGTCGAACTCGATCTTTCGGATGTTCACTGTCACACGATTACGATTCGCAACTCTCGCATTACGAAAGATTGTTTTCAGCGATTGCCAAATGACTCACAGACGCTGGTATCGTTCCGCGGTTGCAAGTTTGATGACGACATCACGAACGAACTCTTTCGCCAGGTTGAAAGCACGCTTCGTGAGATCAGAATCCACGAGTAAGCTCCGAGCGAGCGGCAAATAACGCTGTTTTTGGTTTTGCTGACTACCTCGCTGTTCCGGCTGAATTAGTTTTCAGCTCTCTGCCGACTCGTCCACTCTTCATTAACCACGTCAGCAACTAAAATGGCACGTACGCTTCGTGTAGACCCGCGACTCCGCTCGGGGGATTCTACGAACGGAGTCGCAGAACGACAACCAGAACAGAACAATGAATTGGCTTGGAATCGATATCGGAGGCGCTAACATCAAGGTTGCGGACGGGCGTGGCTTTGCGGCGACCTATCCGTTTGCCCTGTGGCGCAAATCAGAACAGCTCGAACACGAGCTACGTCGAGTCATTTCAGAATCGCCCGAATCGGACCATCTTGTTGCGACGATGACAGGCGAGTTAGCCGATTGCTTTGAAACGAAAGAAGCAGGAGTCGTCGCGATCTTGGACGCTTTTCAACGAGCGGCGGACGGCCGGCACACACGGGTCTACTCGAACCAAGGCGCGATGCTAACGCCCGTCGTGGCTGCTCGCCGTGCGGTTGAAGTGGCTGCGGCCAACTGGCACGCGTTAGCTCGGTTTTCAGGGCGATTTATGGAACTCGGGATTGCGTTGCTAATGGATGTCGGATCGACAACCTGCGACATCATTCCGTTTCGCGACGGACTGCCGATCTACACTGCGACCACAGACACGCAACGGATGATTCGGGGCGAACTGGTTTACACGGGAGTCGAGCGAAGTCCGTTGTGTGCCGTCGCAACGTCGGTTCCGTATCGAGACCACATGTGTCCGGTGGCTCACGAATTGTTTGCCACAATGCAAGATGTCTACGTCATCAACGGCGATCTGCCGGAAGATCGAGCGGGACATTACACGGCCGACGGTCGTCCTGCCACGAAGGCGCATTCCCGGGCACGATTGGCTCGCGCCATTTGCGTCGACACCGAGCAGTTCAATCACCGCGATGCGGTTGCGATCGCTCAATCTGCCGCCGAATCGCAAGCCGAATTCGTTGCATCCGCTGTCGAACGCGTTGTACAGCGAACCGGCGACAGTCCGCAATCAATTGTCGTGAGCGGACACGGAGAATTCCTTGCTCGGCGAGCACTCACGGAGGTCGGAATCGAAGCTCCAATCATCAGCTTAACGCAACAATTGGGACGAGTCGTCTCACGTTGTGCGACAGCTCATGCGTTAGCAGTTATCGCTCAGGAAATGGCGGGACCGTAAGTGCGATGCCGTTTCATCAAGCTTGGTGGCAGCCTGCTGGCTCGTGCAGATCTTCGCCAGCGTTTCCGTGATTGGCTCGAAAAGCAACCAGCAGCAGACCGAACAATCGTCCTTGTCGGCGGTGGCGCGATAGTCAATGCAGTACGAGATCTCGATTCGTGTCATCAACTTGCGTCGAACGAATCGCATTGGCTGGCAATCCGCGCAATGGCGGTTAGCGCCGAGTTGTTCACGTTGCTGTTTCCCGATTTCGAAGTAATTCACGAGCTGCCCGGTCATGATCAACAGGGCACGTTCGTTTTGGACGCTTACGACTGCCTTCACGCTCTGCCAGAATCGAAGCGAACGGCGTTGCCAGAGGGCTGGCATGTCACCAGTGATTCGATTGCTGGCTTTCTGTCATCGATGATGGACGCAGATGAACTCGTTTTACTAAAGTCAAAACACAATTCGTTTTCATCGATTCAGTTGGCCGCCGATGCCGGATTTGTAGACTCGTTTTTCCCTGAAATCGCCGCGAATTGTCGCTCGATTCGGTTTGCGACGTTGTAAGTCGCACAGCGATTTTCAGTCCGCATCCAAAAAACGATTGTGTTCGTCCGCGGATTTCTGTT
The DNA here is from genome assembly GCA_020426925.1 of Planctomycetales bacterium. Classification (GTDB taxonomy): domain Bacteria; phylum Planctomycetota; class Planctomycetia; order Pirellulales; family Pirellulaceae; genus JAGQPC01. Next base: position 3,360 of record JAGQPC010001233.1, read on the forward strand.
ATGTTGTGGGCCTCTTCTCAATTCCATATTCTTGGACAATACGGAGGTTCAGACGATGAACCGTAAAACAGCTTTTCTGGCAATGCGCGATTGCGCATCAAAGTGGCCTCGATCCGGTAATTTCATGCGAACGTGTCCTCGGCATCCCGTCGTGACTTGCAGTGGAGCAAGTCGAGGGATTCGCATTTCTGTGATTCGACCTCGCTAGTTTCATCACCATCAACATCACGTAGCGACGTCAACATGTGCTGAGCTTTGACCGGCGCATGTTCACGATACGGATGCTGCGCCGGTACTGGCCCATCGGCTCTAGCGAAGGTGGTGGACTGCGCTGATCAACCGCGAGCGTACAGGTGCACCTTTACGCTCGCGTGTTTTCTTGCGCGCTGAGTTCCAGCGAATATTGAGATTTGTCGTCGCCGGAATTCAGATTACGATAGAACTCAGAATTGATTACCGCTTTTCGATTCGCGAGCACCACCAATTGAGGGCCAACCCATGCATCAAGTCAAAATCTTTGAATGTCGCGAAAACGAAATTGGGGAGCTAGAGTCGGAAATCAACAAATGGCTGTCCGAAACGGGAGCACGAGTCATCAACATCACGGGCAATATCGCTCCCCAAAGCGTGGTAAGCCATCCGAAGTCAGTCGCATCGCCGTCAGACGTGTTGCTGGTCGTCGTTTACGAAGTGCCCGAATAACGTTCACTGGCTACTGCGAGTCGGATTAATCTTTTAGGTTCCCGTTCGCCGATTGGATCTCAGTTATTGCTCGTTCCGCAGCCGAAGCGACAACTTTCAGACGAAGTTTCGTCGCTGACTCTACGAGCTGCAGAAGTACGGGGACTGCCTCTTGAGAGCAAGTGGCACCAAGGGCACTGATGATGACATTCATTGATGTTATTGTTGCTGTTTGCAAGACGCCGAAGCCGTTGTCGAACTCTGCGAGAACGACTTGCTCAGCGTACCCAACCAGTTCGTCCGACAAAACTCGAGCGTTGGAACCTATGATCTCCAGTGGCCGAACTTCCCAATAACCAAGTGGTGTTTTTGAGTTTAACCGTGCTTTCAGGTAGGCCAGTAGTTCTGGGCTGTCTGGTCGATGCCGTGCGATAGCAAGCGACGCATAGCGACGACGCTGCGAATCTGGCGAGCTAAGCTCCTCTACGAATTCGTCAATTTCATTCTGACGAAGAACGAATTCAGCAGTCGGATTTGCTTGTGCACAAAACACAGCCTTCGTAGCAAGCACCCAGGAATCATCAAGCTTTGCGTCTGTTAGTGCGTCAATTCGATCCACTACATAGCGCCCTTGATTTGCGAGATGTTCCCATAAAGTTGGGATTTTGTGATCCAGTGTTGGAAACGTGGAATGGGCACTAGTGAAGATTGGAACGACGAACCAGGTCCGAAGCATCTTCGGGCTTCATGCCCGTATTCTTAGCCCAGCGATACATCATCGGTCCGTACAAATTGACGAACCGATTCCAGGCCTCGCGATCGGTTGGCTCTCGTAGTCGAACGAGAAGGCTAATTGCGGTTGTAGTCATGATCCATCGAGAATGCTGAAGCTCAATCGAGTACGCGCGATGTCGAGTGACGCCGGCTCTTTACGTACCAATTGTAACAAGCGTTCTGCGATGTTCGGAAGATTGTCAGCTATGCCCTAGAGCTTGGCCAGCCAGATGCTTGCTCCACTCGTTTACGCCATGCTCATCAGCTGAA
>JAGQPC010001234.1 GCA_020426925.1 Planctomycetales bacterium
TTTTCTCGGACAGCAACAACGCTCCGCCGCTCAATAAAGCATCGCAACAATTTTGAAGTAACGCCGAACGCTGTTCAGCCGGCACGAACTGCAATGTCAGGTTTAGCACAATCAGTGACGCGTTCTGCATAGGCAGTTCTCGAATGTCCGCGTTGTGAACCTCAACGTTGCATTGGTTTTCGGGGGGCGACGCATTGAGTTTTTCCGACAGCTTTTCAATCATCGCCGACGAGTTGTCGACGGCGTGAATCGTCGCGGATTGAGGAGCTTGCCGACGCAGCAATTTCGTGGCTGCACCTAGCGAACAACCGAGGTCATAGACATTTGTGTTGGGGCGAATGTAGCGAGCACCCAGCTGTTCGATCATCGACAGGATCGAGCCATACCCTGGAACCGAGCGGGCGATCATATCTGGAAAAACGTCGACGACCGAATTGTCAAAACGAAAGTCGCCAACTCGCGATCTTGGCAAAGCGTAAATTCGGTCTTTCGACATGCTGGTGGACTTTCGTTTGCTGTCTTTCGTTTATCGGAATTCAGTGGGCGAAACGGACCACTTTGGCGGAAGCCGCACACAAACGCTATTGGCACTACGCGGCTCAACGAATAGTTCACGGGCCATGGGGCGCCATACCACGACGCTCATGCGGTGCGCCTAATCCAAATCAAACTCGTGCATCGAGCGGATCCGTGCGGAACGTGGCGCTGCCATGCGAGTAAAAGTCTACCGAATGCCAAAATGTCTCGTAAGGCGAACGTTCATTCAAATCGCCGCAAAACGCCGCTGTACAGGCATCTTTTCGCGGACACGTATTACCGCTGCGGCGAACAGAGTTTAACACTATAATGAGCAGTCCCACCTCGGCGGCCGACTCGCCGCTGAAAATACCCGATTCACTTCCCTCAAAACCTAGACGCAAATTATGCGACGCTATAGCTTTTCCGCTCGGCTGGTTGAATTCAGTTTAACGCCGCTTCTTTTGGCCGCTTGTTTGAACTGGGCAGTTGCTCAAGACGTTGATTTCGCTCGCGACGTTCAACCGATTTTTGCGAAGCACTGTGTCGCTTGTCACGGTCCCGGCGAAGCAGAAGGTGGTCTGCAAATCACAGATCAAGCATCTGTGTTTGGCGAACTGGATTCCGGTGAGGTTGCAGTCGTTGGCGGCAAGCCAGATGAAAGCGAACTGTTGGCTCGCATCACGTCCGATGACGAAGACACGCGAATGCCGCCCGAAGGAAAGCCACTATCGGCGAAACAGATTGACGTGATTCAACGTTGGATCGCTCAAGGCGCAACTTGGAAAGAGCACTGGGGGTTTGTGCCGCCGAAACCGATTTCTCCTCCCGAGCTTTCTGCTGATGGCAAGAGCTGGGCGCGACATGGAATTGATGCGTTCATTTGGGATACGCTTCGCAAGAACGATTTGAAGCCAGCGGCGCCTGCGCCGCCCGAACAATTGATGCGCCGAGCGTACTATGACCTGACTGGTCTTCCACCGACGCCGGAAGAAGTGCATGCGTATCTCGCCGATTCAGACGTCGAAGGCCGATACGCGCGGCTCGTAGATCGACTGCTCGATTCGGACCATTTTGGCGAACGGTGGGCCCGCCATTGGCTCGATCTTGTCCGCTTCGCTGAGACGAACAGTTACGAACGAGACGGCGACAAACCGCACGCTTGGCGATACCGAAACTATGTGATTCGGAGCTTCAATCAAGACAAGCCGTATGACCAATTCATCATCGAACAACTTGCCGGCGACGAAATCGAAAATCCAACCCCTGATTCGATCATCGCTACGGGCTATTATCGACTTGGCCTTTGGGACGATGAGCCAGCCGATCCAGCGCTCGCACGCTACGACGGTCTCGATGACATCGTAACGACGACCGGGCAGGTCTTTCTGGGGCTGACCATCAATTGTGCTCGGTGCCACGATCACAAGATCGACCCGATTCAGCAAACCGATTACTACGGCATGCTGGCGTTCTTTCACAACATCACCCACATGAATCGTGCTGGCGACCGAATTGAGCGTCCAATCTATTTGTCGATGACGAAGGACGAGTTCGAAAAGCGAACCGCGGATCTGAAGGAAAAACGCGACTCAATGCAGCTGATCATCCAAGACCTGGAAAAACAGTTCGCAACCGAGTTCCAAAAATCTCGCGGAGACGCTGCCGGAGTCAAAGACATCACCGATTTGCGATACAAGTTTTATCGCAGCACCTGGGAAGAACTGCCAAACTTTGATGACATCAAGTTTGAAGAAGATGGAGACTTGCCAAAAGGTCGTTTCGACATATCGCTTGCTTCACGAAACCATTCGTTTGGGTTTGTCTTTGAAGGGAATCTAATTGTTCCAGAAGATGGCGAGTATACCTTCCACGTCGATTCGGACGACGGAAGCCGACTCGTCATCGATGGAAACGAAATTCTGAAGTATGACGGCATCCACGGAATTGGGAACGAAAAGAACGCGAAGGCACAACTAAAGAAAGGCACTACGCCGATTCGACTCGATTACTTTCAAGCGCACGGCGGGCTCGGGCTGTCAGTCGCTTGGTCTGGACCTAGCGTGGAGCGTCGGAGTCTGACAGCGAATGAAGCGTCGGCCGAACAGATAACCGATATGAACCGAGCGCTTCGCGAGCACGGTCGCGACGTGATGGGCGACGACTGGTGGAAGCAATTCCAAGACGCGCGGAAAGAACGAGATCGACTCAATCGAGAGCAGGTTCCCGTCGAACGAGCACTAAGCGTCACCGAGCACGGCCGCAACGCTCCAGAAACGTTCGTACTGACGCGAGGCAGTCCGCACACTCCGGCTGAAAAAGTCGAGCCACAGTTCCCGGCAATCTTCGGCGTTGAAACGCCCGAACTGCCCGACATGCCGGCTGATGCGGCTTCGACGGGACGACGGCTTGTCCTCGCGAAATGGATCGCTTCGGCGGACAACATGCAGACCAGCCGAGTCATGGCTAATCGAATCTGGCAGCATCTGTTTGGTCGAGGCATCGTCGAATCGACAAGCAACTTTGGGATCATCGGAACGCCACCGACGCATCCAGATTTGCTCAATTGGTTGGGGCACCAATTTGTGGAAAGCGGTTGGAGCATCAAGTCGACGATCCGGATGATTATGCTCAGCAGCGCGTATCAAATGTCTTCCACCGCGGACGAACAAGCACTCGCGAAGGATCCGACAAACCGTCTGTTCTGGCGACAAAACATGCGGCGGTTGAGTGCCGAAGAAATTCGAGACTCGATTTTGTCAGTCAACGGGACGCTCAACACAAAGATGTATGGTCGCAGTGTCTATCCGACGATTCCAGCGGAAGTGCTTGCCGGTCAGTCTCGGCCCGGTGCGGGCTGGGGAAATTCGTCACCAGAAGATCAAGCTCGACGCAGCATTTACATCTACGTCAAACGTTCGCTCAAGGTGCCGATCATCGAAAGTTTCGATTTCGCAGAAACGGATCTCAGCTGTCCGGTTCGGTTTTCAACGACTCAGCCAACGCAAGCACTGGGAATGTTGAACAGCGAATTCAGCAACGATCAGGCCAAGGAGCTTGCGAAACGACTGCGCAGCGAAGCAGGCAAAAACGTTCGTGACCAAGTAGCACGTGGCCTATGGCTGACAACGCAACGTGAGCCTGCGGACGACGACGTTCAGCGAGCACTCAAGTTAATCGATGAACTGCAGACTAAAGACAACGTTTCGGCCGATCGAGCATTAGAGCTGTTTTGCCTGATGGTGTTGAACCTAAACGAATTCATTTACGTGGACTAAGGCTGGGAGTTTCAGCTTTAGCCTGTTCTGACTCATTTCGAATTTCAAAAGCAAACGAAACCATGAGCAAACGAACAAACTTTTGCGGCAGGACTCGACGAGAATTCCTTTGGCAAACAGGCGGTGGCTTCACGGGGCTTGCGCTGTCCGGCCTCTTAGGAAGCGACGGGTTTCTTGCAAGCCAATCAGTTGCGGCGGACGGAACGACAGCGTTTCGCAGCCCTCTGGCTCCAAAGGAACCACATTTTCCCGCCAAAGCCAAGTCGGTCATTTTCCTGTTCATGTACGGCGGACCGAGCCACATCGACACGTTCGACTACAAACCGAACATGTACGGAATGGACGGTAAGACGATTCAGGTCAAGACGTTTGGTCGAGGCGGCCACCGTAACCAAGGGCGAGTCGTTGAGCCTCGTTGGAAGTTCAAGCAGTATGGCGAGTGCGGCAAGTGGGTCAGCGATCTATTTCCGAATCTCGGGAAACGCGTTGACGACATTGCATTTGTCCACTCGATGACTGCTGATTCGCCGATCCATGGTTCTGCAATGTTGATGATGAATTCCGGGCGGATCATCTCGGGCAGTCCGTGTTTGGGTTCGTGGGTTAACTACGGCTTGGGAAGCGTTAACGAGAACCTGCCCGGTTTCGTGGTGATGCTCGATTCCAAAGGCGGTCCAATAAGTGGAGCAAAGAATTGGTCCAGCGGTTTCATGCCTGCGTCATACCAAGGCACTGTGATGCGAAGCGTGGGAGATCCGATTCTGGACCTTGCGCTGCCAGATGGCATGACCGATTCGATGCAGCGCCGGATGCTCGATACGCTGCGAGATTACAATGCGGCACATCAAGCTCCGCGCATTGACAACACGGACCTCGCCGCGCGAATCGCCAGCTATGAACTCGCCTACAACATGCAACAGCATGCTCCCGAGGCGGTCGATCTTTCGAAAGAAACGCAGGCGACGAAAGAGCTGTACGGCATCACCGACAAGAACACCGAAGAGTTCGGCAAGAAGTGCTTGTTAGCGAGGCGGCTTGTCGAGCGTGGCGTGCGATTCATTC
>JAGQPC010001235.1 GCA_020426925.1 Planctomycetales bacterium
AATAAGGACCAAGCCAGTTCCCGGCCAGACACGAATCTAGTGGATCAGCGTTAAGCGTTGGACCTGAAGGGCAACTACAAGTTACCTATTTTGCCGGCGGGGATTTCGTTGCGTGGATTATCAGTCAGCAAAAAACTGACTTTGAATCGTACGATTTGAACGGAGACGGAGAGCTGTCGGCGGCGGACCTTAACGCGATTCATGCAGCTATCGTGCTGGACGACAACGAACCGAAGTTCGACATCAATTCTGACGGCCACGTTTCCGCGGTAGACGGCGTGACGTATGTCGAACAAATTCTGAGCTTGCCGGTGGGAGACAGTAATTTTGATTCGATCTTTAGCTCCGCCGACTTCGTGACGATTTTCCAAAGTAATAAGTACCAAAAAGATGTCGACGCGACTTGGTCCGACGGAGATTGGAATTTCGATGGACGCTTCGACACATCTGATCTCGTTTTGGCATTTCAACGCGGCACCTACAGAGAATAGGCAGCGCGCACCGGCAGGGCTTTCTCGCGGCTATCACATTGCTGTTGCACAGTTTTGTGGTTGGCCGAGAGCGTGTTACGATACGCCTCAGCGAAATCTTGATAACTGATTGGGAACGGCAGGTTTTCCGTTCGCTTGTCGTGAGTTGAGTTGAATGGTTAAACGCAAACCGGAAGTGCGGATTCGCAGCTACGGCATCTACGAAAAATGGAACCGCGACACGAAAGAACTACCGCGGTTCGTGCAAGCGACGTATCGAGTGCGAGCAGAAGTTGACGTCGAATTCGGTTTCGTCGTCAATATCAAAGGAGCTAAAAACTGCGAGCTCGAATACTGTATCTTCCATCCCGGAATCCTCGACGAAAACGGGACTCTACGGCCACCGTTTGACGGCAGTGTCTACGTCAAGCATAACGACTGGGACTTCTACTTGGGCGACACAATCTGGGAGCCGATCGCTGACAAGCTGGGAGATTGGCGAATGACTCTGACACTTAGCGGCAAGATCGTCGCGGACAAGACGTTTACGTTATATCAATAGTCGCAATAATTGTTCGGAAACACCTAAACGATTTGTCATGGAGACGACCTGTGCCGCGAACAACAGCGAACCTGTCGATCGGAAATTACCTGATTCAACGACTGCAGGATTATGGAATCAACGACGTATTCGGGATTCCCGGCGACTACGTTCTGTCGTTTTACAGCGACCTGGAAAAAAGCCCGATCAACGTCGTCGGCTGCACGCGAGAAGACTGTGCCGGGTTCGCGGCTGACGCCTATTCTCGGATCAATGGCATGGGGGCGTTGTGCGTGACCTATTGCGTCGGTGGCCTGAGTGTTTGCAATTCGATCGCCGGCGCATACGCGGAAAAGTCACCAGTCGTTGTGATCTCGGGTGCTCCCGGTGTTAGAGAACGATCAAGCGGCGCACTGCTCCATCACATGGTCCGCGATTTCCGGACTCAAGTCGAGGTCTTTGAAAAGTTCACCATTGCCGGGACGGAACTACTCGATCCACTCACTGCTTTTTCGGAAATCGATCGAGTGCTCGATACGTGCGATCGATTCAAGCGACCAGTTTACATCGAATTGCCTCGCGACATGGTTCACGTCGTTCCGCCGGTTGCTCATGGTTACGCAGGATCGACACACAAGAACGATCCTGACGCGACTTCGGAAGCGATTCGAGAAACGGCAGATCTGCTCGCTCGCGCCAAGAAGCCAGTGATTATCGCCGGAGTTGAGATCCACCGGTTTAGACTTCAGGACCAACTTTTGCAGCTCGCCGAAGCAGCTAAGATTCCGATCGCGGCAACGGTTCTTGGCAAAAGCGTCGTTAGCGAACGACATCCTCTGTATATCGGCTTGTACGAAGGCGGTGTCGGCGATCAGGCGGTTACCGAATTCGTCGAAGACAGCGATCTGATTCTACTGTTTGGCACTTTCCTAACCGATATAAACTTGGGAATCTATACCGCGAAACTCGATCCAAACCGGTGCGTCTACGCGACGAGTGAAGCTCTGCGAGTCTCACATCACCACTATCACAACGTCGGCCTGCAGGATTTTTTGAACGGGTTGAATGCTGCCAAAATCCACGCAACGCACCGGACTATTCCAGCGGAACTTCGTCCGGAGGCGTCAAAGTCCGTTAGTGATGTCGCCAGCGACGGTCAGCTGAGAACGAGCCGCATGATGCAGCACATAGACGAGATGATTGACGCAGACACGATCGTCGTGGCGGATGTCGGTGACTCGCTTTTCGCAGCGACCGAACTGACGATTCACGAGCGGGGCGAGTTCTTGAGCCCGGCGTACTACACATCGATGGGATTCAGCGTTCCGGCCGCGTTGGGTGCAGCAACAGCGAAGCCTGATCATCGAATCGTCGTGATCGTCGGCGACGGAGCATTCCACATGACCGGGCAGGAAATGAGTACACTTATATCCAAAGGCCACAACGCAATCGTGATCGTGCTGGACAACCACGGGTACGGAACCGAGCGTTATCTTCACGCCGGCGAATGGGAGTACAACGAGATTCATCCATGGGACTATGGTAAACTCCTCGAGGTCTATCGAGGCGGGAAGAGCCACGAAGTATCGACTGAACCTGAATTCGTGGCAGCTCTCGACGAGGCCTGGGACGATCCCAGCCAGCTCCATTTGATTCATGCAAAGTTGATGGAGAACGACGCCAGCGACACGCTCAAGAAGCTCGCCGAGCGCATGAGTGCGAAAGTGGAACCATGTTAGACGCTGGAACCATTGACTAATTGACTAGCGAACGTGGCGCATCTGATCATTCACAACCTGAGTTCTTACGGCCACTCCGGTGGCCTCTTCTCATTGAACGCAGCGATTCCTTCCGAGGCTGCGGAAGTTGTTCGCGCGGTTGCGGTGGAGGCAGCTCCGACTGACATTAACGTTGAAAGCTGCTCACCGACACCTTCGTACAGATTTCGTTTGGTTAGTGCGATCGCTTCGCTTGCTGACTCGCTGATTTCATTGGCGATCTCTCCTGCGCGAGCCCATAGTTTTACAGCATCGACCGTTTCATGGCACAGTCCAAGTTGAAGCGCGCGTTCGGCCGGAATTGTTTTCGCTCGCAATAGCAGCTCTGCCGCGTGACCGCCACCGATGCGAAAAGCCAACAGCGGCGCGACCAAGCTGGCTACCAGGCCTCGGCGAGGTTCCGGCACGCCGTACGATGCGTCTTCGCAATCGATCACGATATCGCTCGCGAGCACTAGTCCAAGTCCCATCCCGAGCGCTGGCCCGTTGACGGCGGCGACGATCGGTTTGGGAAACTGGAGCATCATTTCCAGGAGCAACTTCATCTCGTTCACGTCAGCAAACCAAGCGGCTTGAGCTGCCATTGGGTCTTCCGGGTCCGTGGTGTCGTGGAGTTCGGTCAAATCGGTTCCGGCGCAAAACGCGTTGCCTGCGGCCGTTATCGCCACGGCGCGCACGCCTACCTGTTGATGCAAATCACTAAATGCCGTTTGAAGTGCTTTGACCATTTGACGCGTGAGTGCGTTACGTTTTTCTTCGCGTTTCAGAACGATCGTACCAAGCGTTCCATCGACTCGCACTTGAATATGCGGCGACTCTTGTGGGGCTGTTTCTGCGATCAACGTGGACCTCCAGTGGTGATGATGCGACAAATGAGCAGCGTTGAATCACGACAACGCGTGTTTCATTTCTAAATCAAATCTCTTTAGTCGGCGCCTTTCGGAACGCCCCATGATTCCTGCCGCTGTTCGTCGGAAATGCGGATTTTCAGGCGTTTTGGCAGCTATTTCAACGATCCGGTTTCGGATTGGCACCCCGAGTGCAACTGCAGCTCGCACCGAAACAACAGTCTGGGATCAACAACGTCGAGGATTGCCAAGTGCCGAAACTTACTCCGTCAGAAACCGCTGTCAAAAATCGTCGCAAATCCCGGCTGAATGGCAAGCCCTACGACGATTCCGAAGATGTCAACGTAAACGGTGACGACGATCTCATCGCATCCGATGGATCTGCGTCTCCCATCGCAATCGAAGACCCTGTTCGCATGTATTTGATGCAAATGGGCGAAATCCCGTTGCTCAATCGTGACGAAGAAATTGAAGCGGCGAAACGCATCGAAGCGGCACGTTCGAAATATCGCTTCAGCTTGCTTGGCACGGACTA
>JAGQPC010001236.1 GCA_020426925.1 Planctomycetales bacterium
GGTGGTCTTCAGGTTGTTCCTGAACCATCCAGCATGTCACTGATCCTGTTGGGCGTATTCGGCGTGTTCCGAGTCATTCGCCGCAAGTAAGCGGGAGAACGCAAACTCAACTCAATAAGGTTGTGTAGTTTTTAGAAAACTTAACTCTCCCTCTGGGAGAGTCGCCGCGGAGCGGCGGAGAGGGCCAGCGGCGAAAACGCATTTACGGAGGCCCCTCCCCGGAAACCTGCTGACGCTCGTTTCCGACCCTCCCTCGAGGAACTCGGGGAGGGTGAATCGAGGGCAGCTGAACTAACCCGCACGATCTTCAAAAGGAACGGCACCGCTATGGGCCGTTCTTTTTTTGCGCGCTCAGCAACCAACGCCAAATCTGCGGCTCAACGCAGGTTTTGCTCGCAATGACATCATTGCTGCCGCAATTGCTGTTTCGCAAAAGTGTGCAACGATCTATTCTCCGAGCCCAAAATCGTTAGCAGACGTCGCAGAGACCGCGATCGATAACTTGAAAACGGAGTAGTTCCAAATGTTCTCATCGATCTTCGATAGCCTGAATCGACTTTTCAAGCCAAAGAATCCTCGCATGGAGCTAGTTAGCTTACGACCTTGGGAGAACGGTCCAATCCCGGTCGAAATGCCTGATCTTCCATCGATGCTGAACTTCAAGGAAAAGAAACTGCTCTACTGGCTGACGGCGGAATTCTATCGCGGCACCGGCGCGATCGTGGAACTGGGGACATTTCTGGGTTCTTCGACGGCTCATCTCGCCGAGGGACTTTTGGCGAACAGCCAAGTCGAATCGAAGATGATCCACAGTTATGACCTGTTCGCTGCGGGGCCATTCGAGGCAAAATGGCTGACCGAAAGGTTCGGACTGTCCGCCGCGCCCGGCTATAACTTCCGGCATCTGTTTTCAGAGAATGTGGAAAAGTACGCAGACATTTTGACTGTAACCGAAGGGGACATCTGCGACTCTGCGTGGACAGGTGGCGAAATTGAGATTCTGTTTGTCGACCTGTGCAAGACACACGCTATCAACGATTTTGTCATCATGGAATACTTTCCTCACCTCGTTCCAGGGTCGCTGCTGATTCAAGAAGACTATATTCACGGTGCGCTTGGTTGGCTCCACACGACAATGGAGCTGTTATCGAGCTACGCGGTTCCCGTCGCGGACACCGACACGAACAGCATGGTCTACTACATCAAGAAACCGATCCCTCAATCCGCGCTCAAACGCTGTCTGTGGGATGCAACGACGTTTGATGAGAAGATGAAGCTGATGGACCGAGCGATTGAAAGGCTCGATACTCAAAAGAAGCGCGAGATGGTAACCGCTGCGAAAAATCAGCTCGTCAATATCTGCAGGCGAGAAAAACTAGCGGCGTAACCTGAAAAACTGATTTCGTCGTTCTGCTCTTCTCCGCCGCTCGCCGTAGTGGATCTTGCTAAAGATCCCGATCACAAAGCTGCAAGCCATCAGTTATAATTGTTTTCCTAGCTGGACAGCGCCACCTTCTGCTCGCCTTCAGGCGGAATGGAACTGCATGCCAGATCCCGCCTGAAGGCGGTACAACAAACGAGTTGCATTGATTTTGGCAACATAGTGGCAGTGTCCAATTAGTCGCTGTTGGAAATTGCAAATCGTTTGACCGGCAGTCGCAGGCGACGCGAATCAGTACTCCAGAAATTGCGTGCGCCTGCAGCTATCGGTCAAGCGTGCAGATGGCTTGATCACGGGATCATCACATGGATTGCCTGTAGGTCAACAAGCCGCACTGGTTCGGGTTACGGAAGTCGCGTTGTGAACAAAAAGAAACAGAAGAAAAAACGCGGTAAAACTCGCCCGCCGCTGTCTCGTCGGAAGAAGTTCTGTTTTTCGCTTGTTGCAACGTTGATCTTCTTCGGCGTCGTCGAAACTCTGTTGTTCGCCGCTGGAGTCGAACGCGTAGCCGCGGACCCGTACGCAGGTTTCTCAAACCAAATCCCGCTGTTCGTCGAATCTGCTTCAGACGCAACGCGACTGGAGACCTCTTCTGCAAAACTCCGCTTCTTCAACCAGCAGGAATTCGCAAAGGTAAAACCCGACAACACTTTTCGGGTTTTCACTCTGGGCGGGTCGACGACTTATGGTCGCCCGTACAACGATGCAACTTCGTTTTCCGGATGGCTCCGTGAACTCCTGCCTGCTGCGTCGAGCCAAAAGAATTGGGAAGTCATCAACGCGGGTGGAATCAGCTACGCGAGCTACCGTGTCGTCGGGGTAATGAACGAGTTGCAAAACTACTCGCCCGACTTGTTCATCGTGTACACCGGGCACAACGAGTTTCTTGAGGAAAGAACCTATCGCAGGCTACGCGAGACTCCCACGATTTTTCGCTCAATCGGCGGACTGATGGCGAAAACCAGGACATTCTCGCTGGTTAGCAAGCTGGCTCGTTCTGACTCAAGCGAAGCAATTGCGTCCGAAAAAAGTGACTCGACGAATGAGTCACCCGACGAGTTTGGTTTATCGCCGGAAGTTCGCACGCGACTTGATAACGGTGTCGGCCCGGATGCGTTTACTCGTGACGCTCAGCTCGCGGAAAACGTGCTGTCAGAATTTCGTTCGAACTTAGAACGCATGATTTCGATTGCGTCCGATTGCGGAGCAAAGATCATCTTTGTCACGCCGGCATCGAACTTAGCAGATTGTTCTCCATTTAAAAGTGAATTCAGTAAGACATTTGATCAGCAGTCGAATTGGCAGGTGGAATTCGATCAAGCAAAAACGTCGTTCGATCAAATGGACTGGAAATCGGCGGTGGAAGCTGGCAAGCGTGCGGCAGAGCTTGCACCTGATCACGCAGGGACAATGTATTTGTACGGACGATCGCTGCTGAACTATGGTGATTATGAAGCTGCAAAACGAGTGTTGGAAGCAGCTCGCGATATCGACGTGTGCCCGCTCCGCGCGACGGCTCCGTTTATTGCAACGGTCCGCACAGTTTGTGATGAGCATCGTGTTCCGTTGATCGACTTTGAGCAGATTGTGGCGCAGCATAGCCCGCACGAGATTCCGGGCGAATCGCTTTTTCTCGATCACGTTCACCCGACGATCGAAGGGAATCGAATGCTCGCGTTGGAGCTGGTGCGCTGGATGGACCGAGAATCAGTGGTCGAACTTCCGAATGATTGGGATGAAAAAATTGACTCAGTTGTGGCGTTAGTCGAATCTCGGATCGATCGCCGCGCTCATGGCGAGGCGTTGCGGAATTTGTCCAAGGTGTTGTCGTGGGCGGGGAAGCAGGAGGACGCGAATCGGCTGGCGCTTCAGGCGACTGAGCTACTCGACAACGATCCCGAAGCAATCTATCTCGCCGGCAACGCTTTATTGACTAGCGGCAAGGTTGACGCGGCGATCGAGAAGTTCCGTCAAGTGCTATCGATTGATCAAAACCACGTGCTGGCGAGAAATAGTCTAGGGTCGGCGTACTTCAGTCGAGGCGACGTCGACGGAGCGCTGCAAGAGTTTTTGCAGGTAGTCGCCGTGAAGCCCGATTTCGCTCCGGCTCATAACAATCTCGGCAGCTTGTATCAGCGTCGACGCGAGTACGATTCGGCTGAAAACCACTTTCGTCTTGCCATCAAGTACGATTCGCGGAACTCCAAAGCGCACAACAATCTTGGTGTGCTTTTTCGCCTGCAAAAGAAGTACGACCTGGCGATCGAGTCCTTGCGACAAGCGATCAACATTAATCCAGAATTTGCCGAGGCCTATTTCAATTTGGGACTCGTCAAAGAGCTGCAGGGCGACATCGCGGCTGCGGAGCTGA
>JAGQPC010001237.1 GCA_020426925.1 Planctomycetales bacterium
ACCATCGAGCAGGGTGTCGCTCTTCAACGTGTTCCTCCCTGAATCAAACGCTCGCCCAATCGGTCCTTTGGGCAATTGACGGGAATCTCTTTCGCGAATCTGGAACGATGATGCCCTTCTGGCAGACGCGAATGCTCGTTACGACCAACGAGACTTTTTGTGCGCTCGAACAAATCTTAAAGCAAGACTTTCACAGCGAACCACCCCATATCCCGTTTTCATCGCGGTTTTAGCTCATACTCCGCACATTGCCGATAGCTCTTAACGGCTGACCACAGCTTGCGATCGAGCTTCGCCATCTTGAAAACTAGTCGCGGTTCCGTATCTTTGATGGGTTAAGGCAATCGTCAAGTCCAAAAAGACTTTGCGCCGTTCATTGCCAATGCCGTGGGCATTTTCCGTTATCCGTCCGCCGTATGTTCCCGGTGCCGTAATACACGCCGATTGGCGGGCACTTCCGTCGGGCCGCGGTATAGTTTGTGCAGATTGTGGCCCGCCCGCCAGAGAACTCCAAGGCTATGAGCGAATTCCTTTACCACTACAATCCGGTCGATCCAGCGACGTGGTTTTACCTGTCGTCGTTGTTGATGATTGGACTGTTCTTCAAATTCGGTCGGGTCTGGAGCGTTCGAAATCTGGACTTGGTGCTTCTGATTCTCTTGGCACCAGGACTTCTGTTCATTCATTACGGAAGTGAAATGGTTTTGAAGGACGATTCGTCAGTACAGTCCTCTGTGCGTGGTGAAGCCGACGCGGCGAACGTTACCGTGGACAGCGAGTCGACGACCGACGAAGCCAACGACCAATCAGCGACAGCCAAACGAGCGCAACGGTACGGCTACTATTGGCAGTTTGGCATCGGCCTCATCTGGTTGATTCGCATGCTGGCCGACCCGTTAATGGTGCGTCGTCCGCTGCTGGAACCCAATCTAACCGGCGGAGGTTTGACGTTCATTGGATGTTCGCTATTTGTATTCCTGATGGCAAACGTCATCAACAAATCGCCGGAACCGGAAGCGACGATGGCTGTCAGCAACTCTGCCGAAGAGGCCGGGGCGCCGAAAACTCCTCAGGCAGGACCTGGCTATCGACACTTCGTAAACCTGCCGATTGGCGCTCGCAAAATGCTGTCGATCACTGCACATTTGGCCGTTGTCGCGTCTATGGTGCTGATCGGTTATCGACACTTTGACAACATCGTGATGGGAGTCGGCGCAGCGACGCTGTATCTGATGTTGCCATATACATCTGTCATGACAAACCGAGTTCAACACGTACTGCCCGCTGCGCTAATCGTTAGCGCGCTGCTTTGCTATCGGCGCCCACTGGCCGCTGGGACTCTGCTTGGACTTGCTGGCGGGTTAGCTTACTACCCGCTTTTTCTTTTACCGCTGTGGCTCAGCTTCTATTGGTCACGAGGTCTCTATCGCTTCCTGACCTCGTATGGCTTAACACTTGTTGTGTTGACAACCGCTTTGCTGATCTCATCGACGGACCACTTTGGCGATTTTTGCTGGATGTATGGCTTCCGTTGGCCGGCGATGGAAGGACTTGGTGGAATCTGGAGCCCTGACCTAGGCGGTTGGAGTCCATTCTACCGGTTGCCGGTAATCGCTGCGTTTGCAGTACTTGCAATCGGGCTTGCTATTTGGCCCGCACAAAAGAACTTTGGTAGCTTACTCAGCTGCACTTCAGCCGTGATGATCGGAACCCAGTTTTGGCACGGCTTCGGTGGAGGCACTTTCATCGCCTGGTACATCCCGATGCTGCTGCTGACAACATTCCGCCCAAACTTGGAAGACCGCGTCGCGCTTTCGGTCATCCCCAAGAGCCCGTTCGAAAAGAAACGCGAGCCAGCAATCGCCGCTTGATTGCGCATGTGCATTCTCGCTTTTGGCACAGGTGTCTGCACAAATGAATTGACCCTTCCTCGACCAGTGGCGTCACTTCAACGGGCGGCAAACTCTCTGGGCAAGGTGTCTCGCTGTTTAAGGATGACGGCGATAGGATGATTCGTGATGGCACGGTGTTCCTGGAAGGCAGCCAACTACCGCACTGTCACGATGAATACACAAAAAGTCCGCGACAGGCAACAATCGGTTGCATCGGATTGATTGAGGCTGCACTCGACGACATTATTTGATCGGAAGTGTTGTTCGCCAACACTTCGTTCCAGACTGGGACATCATCAACCGACCTTGGATACGTTGACGTCCAAGTTGTCGAGAGTGATCAACCGAAACGCCTAACAGAAACTAGAAAGCCTGCCGAACGCTGTTGATAACGACCGCGATTCCGATCAGGCCTGTCACCAACTCCGCCAACCCATTCGGTTCAGGTGTTGCAACCATGGCGACACTCACGTAGCCGCCCTCCTGAAAGGCGATGACGAGGTCTCGCGACGTGAACTCGAGATCGCCATCCCAATCACCGGTGATCCAAGTCGAATTCCGCACAAGCTGATCCTAATACTCAGTGCCGACGAAGATTTCCACTACATCACTTGTTGAGATTCGCTGAACTGACATCTGCCGTAACGCCATACACCGGCATATCCAGGTCCGCGCGGATGACGAAACCCTCGTCATTACGCGAATTGACGGTTGCATAGGTTGACTCCTTTCGTGTCATGACCAGCACCGTGATGGCCAATCATACGGGCTCAATGATTGGCGAACAGAACGCGACTATCTTCTTAACGAATACTCTCCGGCAAGATCGTCGATCGTTTGGCAGCAAATGCTCGATGAGGACCTTGTCGATAGGGCGTTTGAACTCGATAAGGAAGATATGATCCCATCACGCCCCAAGCGAACACCATTCTGTCTTCGCCTCAATTCGTCTCGCGATTCAAAGTTAGCAATATTGAGACAGATGCAATGGTCGTAGGCGACAATCGGCTCTCCGAGCGAGGATGGCAATGATTAGCCGTTTCAGCTTTTGAGGCGTTCACGTGTCATTTGCGTCTCCTTCGATTTGGCAGCTTGCCAGGCGCAACCGAACATCGGCGTGAAACTTTGAAGCAATTCGTTCGGCCGATGAATCGGACGCATCCAAGCGAGTTGGCCAAGTTGCATCGGTCACTTGCCCGATGCAGTTCAGCGATTTCCGTACGAGGTGGCTCAGGACCGATTCGTCACTGCGCACGAACGGAACGCACACGAGGCGCCGTTTGTCGTCCGCTTGGGTTCACTTTTCCGTGACTTGAACCGTAGTCAGTGAGTTTGGCAGCTGCTCGAAACGCCGTCAGTCAATGCAACTTCTCTAAATTCCCGACTGTCAAAATGCGGTTGATGCCACCTACACTCGCAGCCCCGATGAGCTTGGCGTTAAGCGTCTTTTTTCTTGTGGTGAATCCGAATCGTTGAAGCACAACCGGAATTAGTACAGCAAGTGCCAACGTGCAAATACTCGTACTCATTCAACTCACGCATTCGTTTGCTCTTGAAGTCGTTGGATTAATTGGCTGCGCGTTTCGATTGCCTTCGCACCTATCGTTCGCCTGATTCTGTTTCCTACACCACGAAAGTTTTCATGTCGGGTATTGCTGCGCGTTCACCATAACGTCCTTAGACAAGCACGATTCCCACTTTATTCCGGAGGAAAATCATGAAAAAACTGCACAGCAAGAAACGTGGATTGACCGTCGAGGGACTGGAAAATCGAGAAATGTTTGCCAGCATCAGCCCGTGCAGCTCCACCGTGAACATTTACGGCACGGACAACATGCACGACTCGGCGACGATCAGCCGCGACGGTGGAAAAGTGAAAATTGCCGTCTCGTCAGTACCGACGAACGGCTTTTCGCTGACTCCGTTTGTGGCCGAGCGAAAATGCTCGACCGGCACGGTGAAGAAAATCAATTTCTACGGGCGAGCCGGAAATGACTCGTTCGTAAATAACTGGTGGAACAGCAAATTGGAAACGTATGCCAGCGGCGGACCTGGAAACGACTACCTTGAAGGACATAATGGCCGAGACCGATTGTATGGTGGCTCGGGCAACGACACTCTGAAAGGATATAGTGGTAACGACCTACTCCACGGTGGGACCGGCAACGACAAGTTGTACGGAGGTTCTGGGAACGACGACCTGTACGGTGATGGCGGCAAAGACAAGTTATACGGCCAGTCGGGGCTCGACGGACTCTACGGCGGCGCCGGAGCCGATTCATTGTACGGTGGCACTGGAGCAGATCGGTTCCTCGTTATGTCCGGTAGCGGGGAAAACAAAGACTCACACAACGAAGACGCCGTGATCAACTTTGCGAAAGGTGATAAACAGTTCAACGAAGAAGAAATCGAAGACATTGATGTCGGTCTAAAAGTGCTTCACCACAAGACTGGCAATGACAGTCTGCTGGAGTTGTCCAACGGAAAGTCAATTCTTTTCAAACGCTACAGCGCCACAAGCAGCGTCTTGGGCAGCAACGATAGTAATGGCCTTAAGATGTATGACAACGCGTTTGCATCGGTTGCCAAAACGGCGCTGACGACAGTTCACGAAGTAGCGCACAATTGGGATACCGAGCACGGACAATGGAAGGCGTGGATGAAACAGTCCGGCTGGGTGAGCAAACGGCCGTCTTCGTCGACAATTAGCAGCTACAGAAAGGGGCGCGACAGCGACGAGAACTGGTGGTACCGTCGCTCGGCAGGATTCGCTTCCAACTACGCGAGGCATAATCCTCGAGAAGATTGGGCCGAGTCATGGGAAAGTTATTTCGTTCAGAAGCACGGAATGTCGAATTCCAGCGGTGTGAAAAGACTACCGTCTGGAAAGGCTTCACACCTGGACGCGTTCTTTGCCTCACTGACGTAAACAAAGCGCAAAGAGTTTGCCCGGCGACCAACTGAATTTGGTGTCGGGCTTTTTTTGTACCTTAGTGCGATTGTAAAAACGCCTCCGTGGCATTGTTGGCGGTCACGCGCCAGCATAGCGTTTGAGAATATTGGGAAGATGTCGGATAGAGTCGTGCTCGAGCAGCCAGTGTGGCGGAGTGATTCCGTCGTTTTGCTGGCATCGGAGATCTTTGAACTCTGGGGGACGCGGCGCGTAAATGAGCAGTTTGAATCAGCACGCACGAGCGCTGATCGGGCTCGCATTGCATGGCTGCCGGTGTTCGAGCAACTGGTCATTAGACGGCTGCCAGATCCGAAGGATGTCGTGAGACACCTGGAGACCAAGGGATTTGACTATTCGGAATGGAAGCGGCTTTGGCGTATCAAGCTACATTAGCGTCGTCCACTCACTCGGGACTACATGCAGCCGCGACTACGTGGCTACCAAATCTAAATTGCACATTTTCAAACGCACGCTTCGAGCTAAGGCTTCTTTGCTTAACGATAATGGTTGCGGCGGCGGTCGACCCGACTTGCGGAATGGAGTCCGTTAAGTCAGCGAGCTACTTGGCAAAACTCAATTCGTCACACTACATGCACA
>JAGQPC010001238.1 GCA_020426925.1 Planctomycetales bacterium
CGCGGTTTGAACAGCAAGAACTCGGGCTCGAGTCGCCGCGCAGAACCGACTTGCATTTGGGACGCTCGGTTCAAATGCTGCCGTCGGGAAGTCACTTCATTACGCGATTAGGAAACGCAGACGATAACTTAGCAGTGTGGCGGCAACTGCTGCCGCTTCGAGGCGCGAATCAGTTTGCGAAGCTGCAGAACCGAGCTACCGTTTTAGCTCGCGCGGACGATCCAAGATCAGGTGAACCGCTGTTGGTTGGGTGGACGTTTGGTAGCGGCCGAGTTCTAGCTTTCGCTGGCGATACGACCAATCTTTGGTGGCGACATGGCTATCAGACTCAACACAAAAGATTTTGGCGGCAAGCAATGTTGTGGCTTGCTCAGAAGGATGCGGCGCAAAGCCAAGATGTCTGGATTCAGTTGGAAAAGCGACGCTTTTTGCCCGGCGAACCAATCCGGTTTACAGCAGGTGCTCGCGGTGTGGACGGCGAGCCGATGGAACGCGCGCAGCTCAAGGCTGAACTGAAATTTCCTACCGGCGAGAAGCAACCGATTCAGATCTCGCCAAACGAAGACGTTTGGGAAGGAACGTGGGACGAAGTTTTGGAGCACGGCGAATACGAACTGCAGGTATCCGCGACGTTTGAAGGAAAGGAAGTCGGTAGCTCGGCCGGCAGGTTTGTAGTTGTTCAACGCGACCTGGAACTGACCGATCCAACTGCCAATCCGGAACGAATGAGGATGCTGGCGTCGTTGACGAAAGAAGCCGGCGGGAAGGACGTGCGTCCCGAGCAGTTCAATGATTTACTTCAAGAAATCAGTGGATCTCCACCGGAAAGCCACATAGAAATCCAGTCAAAAAGTCAGCTAGGAGATGCCGGCATCGTGACTTGGGTTTTCGTGTGCCTGTTCGTGAGCGTCGCGTCGGTCGAATGGTTTTTGCGTAAGCGCTGGGGTATGGTTTAGAAACTCGGTCACGAGTCGTTCGTAGCCAATTCGAATGGAAGGAACGCGATAAGCGATGGCCATCGTATTGCTCTTTTTTGTAATTGCACTTTCGCTTGCGATCACCAAAGTCGCTGCGACTGGAGCGAATCCAGGAACTGAACCATCGGCGGAGTGGGATTATTGGTTTGAGGCGAAGCACCTATCGACGCAGTGACGTTATCGCCGATTATTATTTTCTGTTCTTCAATTCTTCGATAGCGGCGGGAAGATCCTTATCGACTAACGCTCGGATTCCTCGGCCTTCTTCCAGCCGGAATTCGACTGCCATTTGGAGTTTGTCCGAATCAATTCTGTAGACCTGCTGCTGTTGTTCCTTCGTTGGAACTTTTAATGGCCGGATAATTCGGAAGCCAACCGCTTGTGAAGGTTCGTCTGTAAACCACCACGGACTTTTGGGAACATTCGGATCGGAGTCACGCCAGTCTTCGGTGCTTCGCCGAGCAGCACTTCGCAGCTGTTCCGCATCGCAATCCCAACCTCCGCCACGGATCACATGAGGAAACATGGTCTTGGTCCATTGGATCGCATCCCAAGCGTTAACGGTCTTGCCACCAAACTTGGAATACGTGTCTTCGTAGTACTGATCTAAGCAAAGCTCTGCCACGTTTCCGTGCATGTCATGCAGCCCCCAAGCATTTGGCTTTTTTTGGCCCACTGCGTGATAGGCGTCGTCCGAGTTGCCATAGTGCCAAGCGTACTCGTCGATTTGATCAGCGTCATCAAACGAGAACGGAGTCGAAGTTCCCGCCCGACATGCATGTTCCCATTCGCACTCCGATGGCAAGCGACAGACGGTGCCAGTGATCGCTCCGATCCACTTTGTGTACTGCTTGGCGGCGTATTGACTCATCGTGACGGCTGGTTGATCGTCCTCTGCGCCCAGTGCGAATGTCGTGTCCGGCTCGTAGAGTGGCGTTGGCGAAGTGATCGTGTCAGCCACATTGCTTTCATTGACGATTCTCATTTCGGCGGCTTGGAACTCCTTGAAGATGTTGTAGGTCTTCATGAATTCCTTGTATTCGGCCCACGTCACTTCGCATTTGGCCATCCAAAAGGGTTCGATCATGACTTTGAATTGAGTGCCTTCGTCGTCCAGGCGGTTCTCTTCGTCGTCCGGACTACCAATCAGTGTTTCGCCTCCGGGGATCGGAAGCATTTCGAACGACACTTTCGAGTTCGGGATCGTCACGGTGTAAGGAACCATGTATCCGCCGTCGATCTC
>JAGQPC010001239.1 GCA_020426925.1 Planctomycetales bacterium
CGGATCTTTCTGCGCGGTTTCCGCGCATGCTCAGCGAAACGGGACTGTTCGAATCGGTTTCGACGCTCGCGCCAGCCGCCGGTGTTGAGCCCTATTCGATCACCGCCGAACCGTGGCAAGATGGAGCGATGTTCACTCGCTGGGTCGCTGTTCCTGGCGATGCACAAATCACGATCGACGAAAAAGGTACGCACTATCCCGACGGCACGGTTTTCGTCAAGCACCTCGACCTGCCGCGATCTTTAGGCGATTCGCCAATCCGGTTGGAGACTCAGCTGCTCCATTTTGAAAACGGTTCGTGGCGACCATACCGCTATCGATGGGATGAATCCGCTACGGATGCGCAGCTTGCCGATCCTGCTGGAGAAAATCGTGAAGTTCAAGTGTCCGACGATCCGGACTCGCGTCGCACTTGGCACATCGGCAGCGTGAATGAGTGTCGCCTTTGCCACAATGTTGGCTCCGACTTTGTGCTTGGTTTCAACGCCAGCCAGATCGAGGACCTGCAACGACTGACGTCGGTTTCGGCCACCACAACAAATTCGGCGAACAAGCTTGTCAATCCGCATGATGAATCCGCATCCTTGGAAGAGCGCGCACGTTCCTATTTGCACATCAACTGTGGGATTTGTCACAACCGACAAGGTCCGGCAACGATCTCGTTTTTTGCTCATCGCGATTATCCGTTCGATCAACTTCGCATTACCAAACGCCCCGCCGTCGGTTCGTTCGGCATCAAGGATGCGAGATTGATCGCGGCCGGCGACGAGTACAGTTCGGTCATTCTGTACCGCATGTCGAAGCTCGGCTACGGCCGCATGCCGTACATCGGATCGCACACGGTCGACAGTCAAGGTGTTTCGCTCCTGGCAAATTGGTTTGCTCAATTGAACGGGAGTTCGGCAAATGAGAATTCTGGCGAGCGTGAGACGATTGGCAAACTGCTAAAAGCTGTAACGTCAAATCGCGAATCCGCACACACCGCCGAGATCGATCAGCTGCTGCAGTCGACAGAAGGGTCGCTTGCGTTGTCGACGGCGCTGCACCGCGAACTCATTGGTGACGCCGATCGAAATCGCATCCTGGCTGAGTCGACAAAGTTGCACGGTGATCTTCGAGGCCTCTTTGAAACGTTCGTTCCCGAATCGAAACGGCGAAAGACGTTGGGACCGACTCCCGATCCGCAATCCATACTCGACCTCGCAGGAGACGCTGACCGAGGCCGATTGATTTTCCACAGTGACGGTGCTCGCTGTCGAGATTGCCACCACGCGAGCAACAAGAATGAATCCATTGGTCCAACGCTCAGCGACATCCGCGGAAAGCTACGCAGCCGAAACGACGTTCTGACTCACGTGCTGGCACCTTCCGCGCGCGTCGATGAAGCGTATGTAACTTGGTCCGTCATGCTGACCGACGGACGAGTACTCACAGGCTTGATGTTAGCTCAGGACAACCAACAGATTCAAATTCGTACGGCCGAAAAGAAAGATCTTACAATCCATCGCGCGGAGATCGATGAATTACAGAAGACGCAGCAATCGATCATGCCAAACGGAACACTCAGCGATTTGACTCCGCAGCAAGCGGCCGATTTGATCTCATTTATCTTAAACGCCGACGGAAACTAACGCGAGCGGAAGGTGGGCTCTTAACAGTACGACGGACTTCTAGTCCGTCGACACACGATTCCGCGGACTAGAAGTCCGTCGTACGGCCTGAGATAAGCTCATTCTTGCCTGTTGTATGGCCTGAACTCGCGTTCCGATTGGAACCAACGTGTTTTGACTAAACGCCCGCAAGCGTTAACGCAGCGTTGACCAATCCCATCAGGCCCTCGCCAGCGATCAGGCCGGACGCGACAGCGAAGTTGAAACGGTCGACACTCTTCGGCGATATTGCTTTCCAGATAAACCAGACAATC
>JAGQPC010001240.1 GCA_020426925.1 Planctomycetales bacterium
GCGGCATGTAGCCCCAATAGTTGCCTTCTTGTGGATCGAACTGAAATACTGGCATCAGTTCGACCGCCGTCACGCCAAGTTTCTGCAAATACGGAATTTTTTCGATGACTCCATCGAAGGTGCCACGATTCTCTAGTTGCACACCCGACGAGGGATGGGCCGTGAAGCCTTTTACATGGAGTTCGTAGATGACCAACTCCGATGTGTGACGCACTTTCCTGTCGCTGCTCCAATCGAACGGGCATTCCGTCCGAGGTAAAAGTCCCACAGGAGCGCGACCTTCGTTACTGCCCGGCTGCATTGCCGCATCGCGATCGAACTGAGGTGGGAAAAAAAATGTCTTCGAGTAGGGATCGAGCAACAACTTTTCCGAATCGAATGTGTGCCATGACAAACCTGGCTCCGGCCCGGGCCCGCTGATGCTGTAGCAGTAGAACCGGCAGTTGGCGAGCGTCTTACTTGGTAAGCGGCAATGCCAAACGGGTCCTGATTTGTTTTTCAGATAATCAAAACGGAATTGGTAGAGCGGATGTTCAAAGTCATCGTCTCCATAGAATCGCAGTTCAACCGACTCGGCGTGCTTGGAATAGATCGAAAAGTTGAATGCATGCTCGTCTTCGATCCAGGTAACTCCCAATGGAAAAGGCGAACCCTCGATATATTCCCAGTCAACGTCCATCAATCATGTCTTTCAATTTGGCTGCTTATGCGGCAACGCCCTGTTCGCTCAGCAAGTCCGGAACGCGAACCGCCAACAATAGTACGGCGGCAATGATCGCTAAACTCGCTCCAAAGCCAAACGCGACGATCGGCCCAAAGTCCTGGTAGAGCCAGCCGAAGAGCAGACTTGCAGGAAGGGCCGCAATTCCGATGGCCAAATTGTACCAACCGAACGCCAGTCCTATCTTGTCACTTCCGACGAGGTTTGCGACCATCGTTTTCTCTGCTGGTTCCGTCACGGCGTAGTAAAGTCCGTACAGCAAAAAGAAAATCCATGAATGCCACGCCGCAGTGGCGAATGCGAACGCGACGTAGATTGCGGCATAGATCAGCCACCCAACAACGAGCGGCACACGCGTACCGACCTTGTCGACCATCTGTCCAAACAGAATGTTGCCCACGCTCTTTACAACGTGAAAGCCGAACCAAAGCATCGGCAAGTAGACCGTCGCAACGCCCAGTTCCCCTGCTCGCACCAATAGAAAAGCGTCGCTGGAATTGCCGAGTGAAAAGACGATCAATGCGACTAGAAAGATACGAAAGTCTCGACCGAAGGGTCGCAGCGAAAACTTGAAACGAGTCTGCAATTCAGCTTCAACGTTCGCTTCCGGATCAGCGAGCTTGGGAGTCTCCTTCAATCCCCAGAGCAAAATCACAACGACAATCAATCCGGGGATCAGGGTCAACAAAAACATCAAGCGGAGCTGGTTTGGCCACATCCAAAGAAACGCTGTCGCCAACACCGGACCGATGGCTGCGCCCAAGTGATCCATGCCACGGTGAAAACCAAAGGCCCGCCCGCGTGACTTGGGGTCTGTCGAATCTGCGATCATGGCGTCTCGCGGAGAGGTGCGAATCCCTTTGCCAATGCGGTCACCGATGCGTGTTGCAAACAGTTGCCAAGGGGCCGTGACCAGTCCAATCAAAGGGCGAGCCAACGCGGCGATGGCGTATCCGGAGATCACAAAACCCCGTCGGCTCCCTGCGCGGTCTGACCAACTGCCGGACCACAGTTTCAACAGACTGGCGATCGAATCGGCAACTCCCTCGATCACTCCTAAATAGAAACGATTGCCACCGAGCATCGCCATTAGATATTGCGGCAGCAGCGGGAAGATCATCTCGCTGGCGATGTCATTCAGGCAACTGGCCCATCCCAACAGCTTGACGTTGCGGTGGAGTGGTGGACGTTCGGGTGCCATCTCGCTTATGTCTGACATCTCAGAAGTCAATCAATGATTTTGGCGGTATCGCGACGCGCAAGGCATTCAGCACTGCAACCACGTCGATGACTTCCTGCGTCACGGCTCCGGCGACCGGGGGCAAATAGCCAGCCGAAGCGATCAACATGCCGACAATGCTGAGTGCCATTCCACCCACCGCGCTTTGCAACGCGATCTTGCGCATCCGACGACTGATGTGCATGAATTCGTCGACCTTCGCCAGAGAGCTGTCCATGATGACGACTCCGGCAGCTTCACTCGTTACATCGCTGTTCTGGCCGAAGGCGATTCCGACGGTTGCCGCCATTAAGGCCGGCGCGTCGTTGATACCGTCTCCCACGAACATCGTTTTTACGCGAGCTGTTTCGCGACTGACAAACTCCAGCTTGTCCTCGGGACTTTGCCCACCGTGGTATTCCGAGATACCGACCAAATTTGCCAAATACTGAACTTCGGATTCGCGATCGCCGGAGAGTAAAACGACACGTTCGATGCCGTGCCGCCTGTCCAAGTGGTTAACAAACAATGCACCTTCTTGGCGAGGCGCATCCCGAAGCCGGTAAGTCGCCGCGTACTCTCCGTCAATCAGAATCACACATTCCAATCCACCGGCCTGAGTTGGCAACACGTTGGCAGCCTTCGGATGAACAGCAGCGTACTTTTGTCGACTAGTAACGCGAATCTCTTTGCCAGCCACGATTCCACGCAGGCCTTCGCCCGGCCGCTCGCTCATCTGACTGGATTCTTTCAGGACAACGTTCTCGCTTCGGCCCGCGGCAACGATCGCTTCGGCCAACGGATGCTTCGAGTATTGTTCAAGACTGGCGACCAACGAGAGGACTTCATGAGGATCGTAGGAAGCCGTGCAAAGTTGTTCGGTCAGTTGAGGCTTTCCGTAAGTGAGCGTTCCCGTCTTGTCGAAGATCACCGCCGTCAGCCGGCCCGCGCTCTCCAGGTGCGAAACGTCCTTGACGAGAATACCGAGTCGCGCGGCGGCGGACAGTCCTGCGACCATCGCGGTCGGCGTCGCCATGATCAACGCGCACGGACAACTGACGACGAGCATGCTGATCGCGCGATCCAGGCCGTTGTCGTCCTTCGTGAAGAACAGCACGATGCCGGCGAGCATCAGCACGATCGGCGTGTACCACACGACGTAGCGGTCGATCAGCCGCATGATCGGAATCTTGGTGCGTTCGGCATCGAGGATCAGGTGCTGCACCTGGCCGAGCGTCGTGTCGGCGCCGACCTTCGTGACTTCGATTTCCATCGCGCCCGTCAGGTTCGTCGTTCCGCTGAAGACCTGGTCGCCGGCGCGCTTGTCGACCGGCAGCGGCTCGCCGCTGACCATCGACTCGTC
>JAGQPC010001241.1 GCA_020426925.1 Planctomycetales bacterium
GTGGAGGTGGTCCTGCAGTCCACCGCAAGCGAGCCGGTCATCGTTGCCACAGATTGTGGGATGGGCCGCCATGTGATTTTCACGACATCACTTGCTGCAAGCGTTGACGCCGACACAAGCGACAGTCAGCCTCAAGAGTGGACAACATTGCCGTTGATGCCGTCATTCGTCCCATTGCTGCATCGTGCGACAGGTTACAGCTATCAAGTTAATGCTGACCGATCTTTGTTTCGCGTTGGAAAATCACTGTATGGCGCTTTTCCGGACTCGGCTTCACGCTCATGTTCATTTGTGCTGAATTCTGAAGAACCGATTCTTATTCCACGAGACAGTGGGCAAGCACATTGGGAGTTGCCTGCGCCGACGAATGTCGGATTCGGACAGGTTCGCTCCGATGGAGCGACATTCAGCGTTGCTGTCAACGCCGACTTGAGCGAATCTTCGCTGGACCGGATCGACGTGAGCCAACTGCCCGATTGGATTCGAACGGCTGAAGGCGGCGCAAAAGGTGAAACAGTTGGAGCAGGTGCAGTGCCCAGCCAGCGTGCCCCAACCGGCGCGGGAACGGTAGTGTTTCTGTCTGTGCTAGCCTTGCTGCTCGTTTGTGAGCCAGTGGTTGCGGGCGCAACACGCCGCGGCATCCTCCGATGATTCTAACCCGGTCAGCGACTTCTTGCCTCAACAATCGACTTCGCGTTCCGATAGATCCAGGTCGCGAATGTCGTCTCGCGAGATCCCAGTTGGACGAAGCCTCTCTCACCGCAATAGATCTGCTCGGCATCTAGCCCGCCAATCGCGACGACACCTGAAAAACGAGGTGCATGGAACTCAAGCGAATTGCCAGATCGATCGGTGCCGTCAACAGCCTGCACTGGAATTGGACCTCCGACAGTTGCGGCAAGCGATTCGTGCGTGAGTGTTTTTGAGGCTCGCGGATCAATTCGCTTCAGTTTCCCCTGAATGCGGCGGCGTGATCCAAGTCGGATGTGGACGTCTTCGCCTACTCGCGGAAACGCATCTTGAACGTCAGCGTGGCTAATCGACACGATTAGCTCCTTGTCACTCGAGTTGCTGATGACGAGAAGTTCTTCGCCCTGTTTGACGTACGCGCCGAGTAGTTTGTCCAGGTTTCGTGCGACAACCGTGCCGTCTCGCGACGCGACGATAGTAAGCTGCGACGCTTGATGTTGCTTGTCGCCTAATTCGCGTAGCACTGACCGCTGTCGTGCTAATTCTATTTGAACTTCTGATTGGTTATGTTCATTGCGGGCAGCCAAAATTCGCTGTTGCGCCTTGTTCATTTCTGATTGGAGTCGCGCGATTTCGACGTTCAGTTCTTCGTTCTCCAGTCGAATCAGAGGCGTCCCCGACTTCACGAACTTCCCGCCTGCGACGAGCACTTCCCGAACAAAGCCATCTGAAGTTGCACGCACGATCGCAGCGTCCTGGTAGTCGACCGTGCATGGCACCGAAAGAGTTGCCGGCGCCGGAGCATATATCCACATGGCGGCGCAAACTAATGTCAACGCAGTTGCTAATGTTACGGCGCGCAGAAACGCGGTTCGCGATTCAAGGTACTTCTGAGTGATCGTTTGCGCTATGTTCAACATCGGTTTTCCAAACCACAACGCCGCTCCGAACGCAGCGATGACAATGCCGGCTCCTTTGAACATCGCAGCAGCCGTTACCAGCAAAGTGACGCAAACCACAACCTTCCATGCCGCAGCTGCGAAGCCGTATGCCGTCAGAAGCCATCCAGCTGCTGTGTCGCGCGAAGTTTCGCACGCTCGAGATCTCTCTCCAAAAAAGAACCGGCGTGTGCACGCGTGAACTTGGCGAGCGCCGACTTCGTACAAGTTCGGAATCTCCAGCAAATCAGAAAGAATAAAATATCCGTCGAATCGCATAAGCGGATTCGCGTTGAATAGCACAGTCGAAAACCCTGCCATCAAGATGACGTTATACAACAGCTGCGCGGTGAGCGCCGATTGAGTACGGCTCCACCATATCACCGCAACTGAGGCGACAAAAAGTTCGACATGCATGCCAGCTGAGGCGACGGCAATGCGTTGCCATTTACTGGGAAATCGCCACGATGCCGTCACGTCGACATACGCCATCGGTGCGAACAAAATCAGGATCAAACCTGTCTCGCGGACTTGCCCGCCCAATCGCTTGCAAACGATTCCGTGCGCGAACTCGTGGATTGCTTTGAGTCCAATCCAAACGCCGATCATCCACAGCCAATTGGTTGGGGCAAATATCGACCGAGACTCACCTGCAAATCGGTCCCAGTTTTCTGCCAGCGTAAACACGCCTACAAAAATCGTAGCAGCCGCTGTCAGCCAAATCGCTGGATGAAACAGTGATTTGCAAAACGGCAAAACGGCAGCAAAGAACTGGTCCGGCGAACCGAACGGAATGCGAATCCAAAACGGATTCAATTTGCGCCACCAGAGTCCACGAGTTGTCCCCTTTCGAACTTTCGACGATTCTGAAGCGCCTGAAAACGTGACTAGTCCGTTTTGCAGCAGCCATTCGGCGAACTGCACTCCCCGCTCCTCACTGATCGCCGAACTACCCAAAGTCTGAGCGACGATCGCCAGCGCGGCTGAGAACGTCGTCGCACCATCAAGCAGCGAAAGAAAAACGTACTGAGGGTAGGCGATTCGATAAAACTTGCCGCCGGACGTATCTTCGATGTGATAGAAGACCTCGCCTTGATTGTTTTGCGGCGCAAACCGCAAGCCATCGCGCAACCGCAAGCAGCTGCGTTTTAGGTTTCGGGTTTGATCGTCGAATCTCATGCGATTGAGTTGGCAGTTGGCAGTTGGCAGTTGGCAGTTGGCAGGAGCTGGGAGCTAGGAGCTAGGAGCTAGGATTGCGTCTTGTGTACAAAGTAACAATGTGGATTGGCGTTGCTTGGCAATAGTTTTCGCCGGTTGCCGCTTCACACTCCGAGCCATCGGCCGGCGAAGGCGAGCGGCTTGTGGAATAGGATCCAGATGATCGGACGTCGAACTGTCTTGATTCTGGCGGTTCCTTTCATGCCGGGGCGAAGTTGGCCATGCTCATTCTCAATTGAGGCTTCTGCAATGAAGACGTTTTTGTCGTCAATAATTTCGGCGCGGGGGTGTACTTGCTGGATAGTCGTACGATGCGGCGAATGCGGAAATGCGTCCAAATGGAATTTCACGTCTGCATTGCGTGGTACGAATCGCACGTCGTCTTCGGGGACAGCAATTTCGGCCACCAATCCATCGAGTGGTGCGATTTCAAACAGAGCCTGACCGATTTCGAGGAGCACGCCTTCGCTGGTCGTCAAATCGCCGCTGACGACCACTCCCGCGATTGGGCTGCGAATTTCCAGCTGCGACAGCCGATTGGTCAGAAGATCAGATTTGGCACTCAAGTACACGATATCATGCTGAGCCAGTTTCGCCTTGCCAGATTCATGAGCAGCGATGTGGCCGGCGCGTTCGTTTTTGGCTCTTTGCAATTCCGCGTCGACGCTGTTTAACTCCCAGCGAATCTCCTTTTCGTCCAAGATCGCAAGTGCTTGCCCAGCATCGACCGAGTCTCCTGGTTTCACCAAGCACGCTTCTAGTTTTCCGGCAAACGGCGCGGCGATGAACCGTCTATTCGTTGGCTCCAGTTCGCAAGTTGCTTTTACCGTGTAGCGAATTGGTACGCACGAGACTGCAATTGCCGCGGCCATCGTGATCGCAGTCGCCTTCAGCTTTTGCCGTTTCGCCTTGGATACGAATCCAGCGAGCAGCCTGCGAGGGCGGTTCTGTTCCGCTCGCTGCAATAACTCGAACGAAGTCGCAATGGGGGTCTCTGCAATTGCAAGAAACGACATAGACGCATCGTCAGGCGGGTCGGCGTACGCCAGCAGTACTGCGCCACGCAGCGTGTTGTTTTGGTCTCTTAAAGGGCTGCTTACGACTGCCGTGTGTTGCTGATATTCGGCGTACTGCTTGTGACACAACAGGCCAGGTTGTAGGGACGTTCCGTTCTGTTTCGCAGTTCTGTAAACCGACATTCCATCGCGACACACGGCCTCTTGCATGACGGCGAGCGCTACTCGTGTTTCCTCTGCGGTTTGGCCAATCTGGTCGTGGTGAGACGCCGCACACACTCGCAGGCGTTCCGAATCGTCCGCAACAGCAACAAAAACGTGCGTCGCGCCATGGTATTTCGCAAGATGTTCCGCGAGCACCCATGTTGCATCAGCGCGGCTGTCTGTCGCTTCTATTCGAGCAATCAAATCGCAGAGCGCCGCTAGATGTTTTGCCGCCGCGTGGGTCGCCGACTGTTCTTCGGTTGCGTGGCGGCCTGACATCGCGACCGCTGCGAGCTGCAACGCAGCAACGACGTCTAGTTTCGAGTGCGATTGGTGCAACGCGATGAGGCACTGCGAGTTTCCGTAAATCGGAACGACTGTGAGGTGAATGTCGTTCCCGCACTTGTCCGTCGAAGATTCGGTCATCGGCTCGCCAGCTGCCAATGACTTTGCGCACAGTGCCATGCACCAAGCAGATAGGTTGAGCGGAACTAAATGTAGGTTTGAATGCAGGACTTCTAGCGGATCATCGTCCGCGCCAGTCGACGTGTTATGGCACGCGATGAAAAAAGTTGGAATGCACCGTGCTACAGCACTGCCGATTGCTTTTGGTGAAGCTACCGAACTGCCGGTGGCCGTGAATAGTTCTGTCGCTAGACGGTGATGCGCGTTCGCGTATTCCGTTGTTGCGGTCGACATGGCAATCGTCTTTGGGAGGGATCGTCGCTGCGCTACTTGTTCAAAGCAACGGGTTTCGAATCGGTTTTACGTTCGCTGGCTAGGTTTGCGTCTGGCTGGTCGAACATCACTAGCTGGCATGCGTCTCCGCTTTGGTAGGTCAACTTTGGATTGGGGACGCGCACTTTGACTTTTGTTGTTCCGCTTTGAGCGTCGGTTGTTGGTGAAACAAATTCGACAAAGCCTTCGACTTTCTTTGAATCAAATGTGACTGGTACTCGCTGCCCTTTTTTGAGCGTCCGTGCGTCGTTCTTCGGCACAGAGAAAACGACCAACAGAGGATTCAGCTGAACAACTGTGGCCACAATCGGATCGGTCGGCGAAACGAATTCTCCGATGTCCTTGGATACGACCGTGACGATGCCGTCGATGGGAGACTTGATTCGACGCCGTTCCAGCTGCGCCTTGATGCGGCGGTGTTCGATTG
>JAGQPC010001242.1 GCA_020426925.1 Planctomycetales bacterium
ATATCGGACAGTGGGACAAACCGATCATCAAAGATCCGACGTTATTGGAAGACGCAGATTACGTTGTGATGGAGTCTACGTACGGCGATCGATCGCACAAAGAAAACGGGGACATCGCCAAACAGTTCGAAGACGTGATCAACTCCACGATCGAGCGAGGCGGTAACGTTATTATTCCGACGTTTGCCGTAGAGCGAGCGCAAGAGATCATTTACTACATCGGCGAACTCCGTAACGACAAGCGGATTCCGAACGTTCCCGTCTACCTCGATAGTCCAATGGCAGTCGATGTAACGAAAGTGTTCAGAAAGCATCGCAACGAATTCGATGATGAAGCTTGGGCCAGAATCGCAGAAGGCGACAACCCGCTCCATTTCGACAACTTGCACATGGCGCGCACGACGGCGGATTCGATCGCAATCAACGAACTAAACCAGCCCGCAATCATCATGTCTACGTCAGGGATGTGCACGGCCGGCCGAATCAAGCATCACTTGAAACGGAACGTCCATAGAGCTGAATCGACGATTCTGTTTGTCGGCTACCAGGCTCACGGGACGCTTGGGAGGCAGATACTCGAAGGCAACAAAGGTGAAGTGCGTATTCACGGACGTGTTCGCCCACTGCGTTGCAAAGTCGCGCAGATCTATGGTTTTTCCGGACACGGTGATCGCGAAGATCTGTTGCGTTGGCTGTACAATTTTAAGCAGCCCAAGCGAACGTTTTTGACTCATGGCGATGAAGAGTCAGCCGAAGCGCTCGGCAAGCGAATTCGCTCGGACAAAGGTTGGGAAGTGCTCATCCCTCACTACGACTCGACAACTGATTTGAGCTAAAACCGGAAAATCAAGGCGGGCCGTCTCGTCATCTTTTCTTGAAAACGGCCGCCATCTCTGCAGCGCCATCGGTGCATGCGTATCTGCCGGACGCGGTTCGTGCTTTCTGGCTGAATCCGCGGAAGATGCGAAACATTTCCTCGCTCTTGGGGTTTGCCACTATTTCACGCAGCATCGGTTAGCTCAAGTCGCGCCGTTAGCGGATTAGCTACACGACGGATTAGCTACACGACAATTCTTCGGCGGCTGGTATGGAGCCTTTCGCTTCCATCGTTGGCTCCTGCTAGCCGTCTTTTTTCGTTCTTCACGCTGGATGCACAAAGCCCAAGTGCAACTCGGCGTGGCGGCAGTTCATTCGGTCGTTTTGTTCTCGTGAGAGATTTCCGAACATCGGATGCTTTGGAAGCGGCCCTTTGCTCTTGTAGTGTTCAACCGATTCCTTCAAGTGTGACAACGCCTCGTTAACTGCGAATTCGCGATTTGGCCAGAAAACGCGTTCTGCGTCGGCCGGTAGTTTGAATCCGGGCTTGATGGGTCTGTCCTTAATCAAGACCGGTTTCATGATCATTATAAATAGTCGCATGTACCACGGAGGAGCAGGTGCTTTGATTCGGCCTGTTGTCATGTCATGGGTGATCGCCAAGTGCTCGAGAATCTGGCCGAACGAGTGATTGCCTGTAGTGCGAACTTCGCCGTCCGCAAGCCGTTCCGCCTCCGCTACGACTTCGTCCAAATTTTTGAATGAGAGTTCTCGTCGTTCCGGTGCATTTGCCATCGATTTGTCCTATCGAAATCTGAATGTGCGGTAAGTGAAGCCGCACTCTTTATACCAACACTGCAAACGGAAACGCGACCACCCGTCGGCACATGTGTGACCTCGCATACGCAACATCGAGCACTTACTGGCCCACGACATGTTGCTAATGCAGCAGGTCAATCGCCATAGCGACAGCACCACGCACCGGATCGCGAACAGTGGTCGGCTGCGTCAGCAAGACTTCGTGGTTGTGGCAGATTTGTCGAATCGATTCGATCCATCTCGGTTGATTGACGGCGACGCCACCGGCGCAGATCCACGGGATGGGGGAAATCTCCGATGGTCCCATTTCTGCAACCGCAGTTTGGATGAGGTCGGCAATATGGTTCGCGGCACGATTTAAGATCGATTCGAAAAGCTTATTGGGCTCCTGTATGCAGAACGCGACTGCTGCAAATGCTGCGACTCGATGCCGGTTTTCAGGGAGCGCATAACTCGATTCGTCATCTTCCAAACCGGGCACATGCTGCTCGACCAGCTCACCCAGCGCATGATCCTTGAGATTGCGTATGCACTCGCGGCCGATCCAAAATCCGCTGCCTTCATCGCCAATGTCTGGCCCCAGTCCACCAGCGCGATGCACATTGCCTCGGGCATCACGAGCCCATGCGATGGAGCCAGTGCCGATAACCGTAGCAATCGCCATGCCTTGAATGTTTGCCGCTGCAAACAACACGGCTGCATCGGGAACGACGACGACGCGCGCTACGTTAAGCTCTGCCGAGAGTCTGTTTTCGCATGCAGCTTGTGCTTCACGCAAACCGGTTCCCGCTAATGCGGCAACGAGAATATCGATTGACTCGTCCTCAACTCCAGCCGCTTCTGATGCGCATTGAATTGCGGTTTTGATATTTTCGATTGCTAGATTGGCGTCAGCTTTGAAGTTTGCCGGACCCGTTATTGCGTCGGCAAATCGTTGGACGGAATTCCCTTCAATGATGGCGACGCGAACATGGCATTTTGTCCCACCGCCATCACAGCCGACGACGACTTTCATTTCGCTGCCTCGATCGCGTTGCGAAGATGACCGCCAACTTGGTCGAGGCACCGACGAGCTACTTCAGCGTCAACGCCGTTCACATGCGATACGATCGCGGTCTTCACTTCTCCGTCACACGCGTCCAGTAGCGCCGCTGCCTGATCGTCGGTTACACCAGCCAGCGTTCTTACGATTCGACGAGACCTATCTCGCAGCTTAGAATTCGTCGCTCGCAGATCAACCATCAGATTTCCGTACGTTTTCCCCAAACGAATCATCGTCGCAGTCGTGATTGAATTCAGGACGAGC
>JAGQPC010001243.1 GCA_020426925.1 Planctomycetales bacterium
CAATTCGACGATCCGAGCTGACGCAGCGTCTTCAAACTTATTGTTGACGCACATCATGTGTGCAGAAATCATTGCAGCACCACGATGTCCGTCCGCGAAGTAATCCATTTCTGCCGCACGGGCCAACGCGTTAATCCCGAGCTGAACTAAACGCTTTTGCTTCAAGTCGAGTTCTTCAGCACTCACCGGAGTGGACCAATCCAACAAAAGACCAGCAGCACTTGCCGCGCTGCCGATAGTGAATTCTCTGCGATCAAGTGCGTTCTTCATGGCTAAGCCATTATTGGGGTGTTTCGCTGTAGTGGAAGTTCCCGATCTTCCTTCCCTGTAGGGCTCTTCTGCAGGTCCGCCGTGGCCTGTTGACGGAGATGTACCTACCAGCGTAGCGGCGCGAGCCGCTCGATGAAACACCTAGCACGCACTTAAGGTTTCGCTATTCGTCATCAGCCGGAGCTTGAGGCAGAGCCTTGATGTGAGCGGCGATCGGAACTCCAGAAATCTTCCCTTCGACGTGTTCATCGTACATCTTGATGCCTTTGACATCGTAAACGTGCCCATTGGGCGCTATAGCTTTCACTCCAAAGAATTCCTTGCCATCCGCCGAGATGGCCTTGATGTGATAGATGTTGCCTTGACGCTTTACGCCCTTGACGTCCAGTTTTTTTCCATCGGGCGTTAACGCTTTGAGATCCAGGATCGTGCCGTTCTCATCAATTGCTTTCACTGGTGCAAATTTGTTGTCGCTTACAAGTACCTTCACGGGGAGTTTTTTATCGCCGACCAACGCCTTGACCTCCAACAGATGGCGATTCGCTGCCAGTGCCTTGACGTCATGGATTGTCCCGTCAGATCCGATGACTTTCACGTCCAACAGTCGACCTTCCGGATGCACCGCCTTGACATGCCAAACAGAGCCGTCGTCTGCGTAAGTCGTTGCGCCCAAGGCGAAAAACTGAACTGCGAGCACGGAAGCGGAAAACATAAATCGCGTGTGGAATTGCATGGATCTGACCTTTCGAAATCGAGACCGAGAATCTGAAGTTTCAAACATAGAATTGTATAGCTCCAGCTCATCGGTCTTGCCGTTCAAACAGACGCGTACCCACACATTCGAACAGGTATACCGGTTGTTCGGTTTGTGCGACCGCCAGTACTCGAAGAGCTCGCTCACGTATCGGCCGCCAGGTGTGCGAAGTGGCCCACAATTGACTTCGACAGAGCCAGAACGTTCAGATAGGAGCGCAGCGCACGCGTTCGTGGTAGTTGCTAAACTGCCTTAAAATCGCCGACCTTCAACAAGATCGATTACGATTGCTCTAAGTCATCCGGCACGAGTTCATCCGACGCGAGCGGGAACGCGATTGTGTCAACGATTGCGGAGCGTTTCAACTCGAAGCTTCCGCCAAGCGTCACTTCGTGGTTTGCTCAGTTCAATCCATGCGAGACAACGACGCATATCAGGATGCGCCGTTGCAGGTGTGGTTTGTCGTAGGAGATCGGAATGTCATCGTGAACAAACTGCCACAATGGCTCCCACGACTACAATGATGGCCATCCCGACTCCGCCGATGATAAGCAATTCAAAAGTACCCATTTTGTTTTCTCCTTGTAGAGGTCGCCACGTGTCTGGCTAATGTAGTCCTTCGGAACAGTTTCACGATTGGGCTCGTGTCGAAAACATGCTCCTCTTTGAAGGCAGGTACTGCTGCCGTCCACGTTCCTTTCAGAAAAAAAACGTGAATTGCACGGGTTCCGTTCTCTGAACCTCAGCACGAGACAGCATCGTTGCCACCGGTGTCGCGGCAACATGCAGCTGCTGCAACCTCTGAAAACCCCGCATATCGCAGGGGAAATGTTCTGAGCGACGTGATATATTGTGTCCAAAGCGTTGTTTTTGCCAGCGACACTTCCATCCAATTGGCAAGAAAAGTTTTGGTTCTCGACAGGTAAGACTCATCGGAGGAATCGAGATGCTTGGATTCGGCAGTTTCAAAAGTCGATCGTGTGGTGGAGTCACGCGTCGAGCGTTTGTTCAAGCGGGAGCAACTCTTCCATGGGCGTGGAGTCTTGGTGCAAACAACGCGTTCTCGGCGACCAAGCAAGCATCAGATGGCCAAACGATCGCGCCGTCTCGCAAAGGCAAGGCCAAATCAGTGATCATGGTTTGGCTGTGGGGCGGACCGTCGCAATTGGACACGTTTGATCCGAAGCCCGACGCACCTAGCGAAATCCGG
>JAGQPC010001244.1 GCA_020426925.1 Planctomycetales bacterium
TCGAATCATTGCCTTTCTTGATCGTGGCTTTGCGATTCCCGTTTTCTAGCGTGACCGTTTTATCGTTGTAAATGTCGACGACTTGATTCCCGTCCGACTTGTCGTCAAAGCCGACCTTGAGCGAATCATTGTTTTCTACGACTCGCGTAAAGTTCTTTTCTGCGTGGAAGTAAATCTCTTCGCTTCCTTCTTTGTCCTCAAACCTTAGCTCGTTGAACGTTTTGGCGTTCCCTTTGGCCGACGATCGACTACGGATTCCACTTTGCGTGGCGTTTGCTGGAAGAGTAAACGGAGGCGCGTGATCGCCGTTGTAAACGCTTCCCGTTATCAGCGGGCGATCTGGATCTCCGTCAATAAATTCAACCAACACTTCTTGACCGATTCGAGGAATCTGTTGTGTTCCCCAGCCTTTGCCTGCCCACGTCTGTGCAACTCGGACCCAACAAGAGCTGTCCTGGTCCTTCTTGCCGTAGCGGTCCCAATGAAACTGCACCTTGATGCGTCCGTGTTTGTCGGTCCAGATCTCTTCGTTTTTCTTACCCACGACAATTGCCGTTTGTACTCCATAGATTCTTGGCGTTCGTGTATTTCGGCTAGGTCGATACGTTTGGTTGCTCGGCATCACCGAAAAGCTGCAACTGTACGGTTCGCCGGTAGAGCCTCCGCCCGCTTGGTAGCTGTCTCCGTGGACCGAAAAACTCGCCGACGTAATGAGATATTCGCGATTCTGATCCTTTCGAGGATGCTCTTGTAATTGGAATCGACGACCGCTCGACAACATCAACACGCATCCACTTCCAGTCGCCGTGTCGAAGTCGGACTGAAATTCGTCCAGTCGATCTCGGGCCCTGATGTCTCCACTTTTTGATTCGGTAAAGCCGCCCGGAAAATCGAAGTACTCGAATTTTGAATTCGTGTAGTCTCGCTTTTCTTTCGAAACCGATTTCAGTTCAGTTTTTGGCTTTTCAAAATCAAAATCGCCAAGCACTACTTGACCAGGGCGAACTTGGTGCGAGACGCTCCATTGATGAATATAGTTGAAGTTCTTGGCGTTAGTGTTGCCTGCGCAGTACGGGATCTTTGGATCTTGCTTGATGTTTTCGTGCGAATTCGGGGCGTCCGCAAGAATGAGCGTGTGCTTTGATTCTTCGTGGTCAAAGTAGTAGTAGATGCCTTCAGATTCGAGCAAACGGTCGATGAAGTTCAGATCGCTTTCACAGTACTGAACGCAGTATTCCCGCTTTTCGTACTTGCGACTCAGCGACAACTTGAAATCGGTAAAGTGCTTGTCCTTGCAAACCTTTTGCACGATTTCAGGAACCGACATCTTCTGAAACACTCGGCAATCGCTGGTGTGCGATAGCAGCCAAGTCCATGGGCGAAGAGTCAATTTGTACAAGGCCAGTTCGCCGACCGTCCCGATTTGCGCAGCGCTACCAACGACGCCGTTGAAATGGCGTTTGCCAAGCGAGTCCATTTCGACCGACACGGTTGCCGGATTCCCGAGAACCTTGTCCAAGTCGACATTAAAGTCTTCACTCAGCACTTCAACGTCAAAGCAAAACTGTTCGCTTAACTTTTCGGCGCCAGTCATGCGATAAAGCAGAACTTTGTCAGCAGGCAAGACGGTGCGAACGCTTGCGTTGCGATATTTTTGCGAACGAATCATCGGGGACCTTCGAAATACGACAGTTCGGCACGAAGCGAGATGAAGAAGTGTAAGTCGCAAAATCGCATCAGGCGAAGTTTGGTCGTTCCGAGCAGGACGATTAATCCGGTTCTAGCGGTCGTGCAGAATTGATTCGGAAACACGCCAGATCAAGCTCATCTTATGCGCTGCATGATCGGATTCTCCAATCAGAATGAACGATGAATGGAGAACGACGTTACGATGCTCCGATAACGCACCAACGATACAAACACAAAGGTCCCA
>JAGQPC010001245.1 GCA_020426925.1 Planctomycetales bacterium
TTCGATCGCCGCTTACGTTGTGTTTCAGCTTTTCCGAGGCTGGATTGATCGCTCGATTCTGGTTTTCAGCGGATCCATCGTCGAACGCTTGGGCGACTATGGTAAGGTACTTCAGGCGTTGCTCACGCTGGCAGCACAGTGGTACATCTTTTATTTCTGCCACAAGAAAGGCGTTTTCTTCAAAGCCTGAACATCGCGTGATCCCCGAGAGTGATGCCGACTGTCGTTGCGCGATTGATTGGCGGTGGTCGTGCGAAAGCGAGTAGCCAGCGTCGAATTG
The DNA here is from genome assembly GCA_020426925.1 of Planctomycetales bacterium. Classification (GTDB taxonomy): domain Bacteria; phylum Planctomycetota; class Planctomycetia; order Pirellulales; family Pirellulaceae; genus JAGQPC01. Next base: position 281 of record JAGQPC010001245.1, read on the forward strand.
CTGGGGCTCGCCACGGCGAAACCCGACCGCCGGAATAAGTTGAGGGCAGCGATGCATTACGTAGCGAGGACGTTGCTCGATCGTTGCCTTTTCGCAGCGCCGAACATTGTTTGTTGCTTTGAGGCAACCAAAAGTGCCTGACCAGAACTGTGAGAACGACTTCAAGGAGCTGAAACTCAACAACCAGATCTGTACGCATAACTCGCAAGTGCTGAAATTCAACGCACAGAACTGTGCGGCCAACTCCGAGAAGCTGAAACTAAACGACTAGATCTGCACGAGGTACTCGCAAGAGCTGAAACTCGACAGCCAGATCTATCCGAGCAACTCCCGAGAGCTGAAATTCAACGCGCAGAACTGTGCGACCAGCTCCGAGAAGCTGGAACTCGCCAACAAGTTCTGTGCGAACTACTCCTAAGAGCTGAAACTCGCTGACTAGAACCGTGCGGGCAACTCTGAGGACCTGAAACTCGCTAACCAGATCTGTACGGGTAACTCTCGAGAGCTAAAACTCAACGCTCAGATCTGTGCAGGCGACCCACACGAACTGAAGTGCCCCGACTAGAACTGCCAGGGCGGTTCCTACGAGCTGCTTCGCGTCTCACCAGAACTTTACGAGTAACTCTAAAGAGCTGAAAGTGCCCCGAACAGGAGCGTGCGATCTTCCAGGGCGAACAGATCCGCGCCGAAACAAACCGGAATGCGATGAGTCAAGACATTCGCCAAGGACAACATCGACGCTGCGAGTACGCCCAAGGTGTATGGAACCGTTTACAATCGACCGGACTCAGCGTTCCAACCAACGCTTGGGACCATCGCCAGACTCGTATGCCATTTCCGTACAGTATTGGCCGAGACTGCCACTATCTTCCTCGATTATTGTTGATTGCTTTATCTTCCGGTAACGGAACATGATATCATTGGCGTTAATTGTTTTTCCACAATCGACCAGTCAGGATACTTGCTTACAAGAGGATTTTCGATGAAACGTTTTTTTTACTCGGCGCTAATGCTGACGATTTCTGCTACGGCCATGGCGGACAATTGGACCGGTGGCGAAGGGTCGTACAATGACGACACAAACTGGTCAAGCGGTGATGTTCCTGGCTCTGCTGATGAAGCGGTCATCAACAACGGCGGCACCGTATCGATTGACAGCTTCGTGGACGCTTCAAAGCTACGAATCGGAACAACAAATGGTACGTCTGGGACGTTGGTTCAAACCGATGGCGGACTGACGGCTGCTGGTGCATTTATTGGCGAGAACGGCACGGGGACAGTTACTATCACGGGCGGGGACTTCGCGATCGGCGGCGACAGTATTCATATCGGCTGGCTGCCAAACGGTGTTGGCGAAATGAACATCAACGGTGACGATGCCTTCGTAACCTCGGGTGACGATTTTCAACTCGGACGCGAAGGAACCGGCACGTTGAATCTGTCAGCTGGTCAACTGCAAGCCGGATATACGGTGATTGGAAAGTTCGGCACAGGAATCTGGAATCAGACCGGAGGCCTGTTCGATCAAGCATTCGGTGACATCGAAATCGGTGACGGTGGAAAACCTGATCAAGCCGGAATTGCTGGACCTCGCGTGGGCACGATGAACATTTCAGGCGGAATCGTGCAAACGTCTTCGCACTTGGCGATTGGTAACCGCAGCGGATCTGGCTCTGTCAACATTTCTGGCGGAATCCTAGCTGCGACCGGCAAAGGCGACAGCACGATTTTCATCGGTCGTGGCGCTGACACCGGTCCTGATGATGGTGGCGAAACCG
>JAGQPC010001246.1 GCA_020426925.1 Planctomycetales bacterium
ACATGGACCAGATAAACTTTGGCCGGGTTTTCGCGTTCTAATTTGTCGTTTGCAATGGAAAGCGCAATATCCACCGCGTGCTCGCTGCTCGACGAAAAATCTGATGCGACGACAATGCGATATGGTTTTACAGTCATAGCCGTGATACCAATTGGTCCTCAAACGAGTGACAGACCTTGCACGAACCGTGCCATACACATTTTCGTCCTCAGAACGCACACGAATTACGCCCAATGAAATCAGAGGCCGTATTGGATCTTGCCAAAGATCCCTGGCGCAGAAAGGGCAGCCACTTCCGCTACCTCGAAGCGAAAGAATAGCCGATTAAACAGTGTGCCGATTCGCACGAATCGCCGCAAGGATATTCATATTCGCACAGCTGAAGGTGTGCGATATGCTCAGGAGGAATCGCCGTTGACGCGAATTGCAGATCGTCTGTCTGACGTTTTTCTTCGGCACTCCGATTGCGATCAGTAGATTACTCGAATTCCATCATTCTAGAACGCCCAAAACAGAGAACATGACTGAAGTCAACTCGCATGATGCCTACGCGCCGGCGGATATCGCCAAACGAGTCGAAACCGCTGGCGTCAAAAAAGCGACTCAGGATCTTGTGACAACATTCGGTTTGGCGGTGCTCGCCGGATCGTTTATCGCCATGGGGGCTGCCTTTGCGACAACGGTTGCAACCGGTGCCGCCGGAGAGATCCCGTTCGGATTGAGCAAGCTTCTTGGCGGATTGGTGTTTTGCTTGGGGCTGATTCTTGTTGTCGTCGCTGGCGCCGAACTCTTCACCGGTAACAACTTGATCGTAATGGCGTGGTCGAGTCGCCTGATTACGACTCGTCAGCTCGTGACGAATTGGATCATCGTTTACGCAGGCAATTTCGCGGGAGCAGTACTCACAGCCGCTCTGTTCTTTTTGGCCGGACATGCGAACAGTGGGAATGGAGCGGTTGGAGATCAAGCTCTCGCAATTGCATCAGCGAAATGCGAACTAGCTCCTGCGCAGGCGATCGCCGCTGGCGTGGGCTGCAACGTGCTGGTTTGCTTGGCCGTGTGGTTATGTATGGGAGCGCGTTCCGTGACCGACAAGATCGTCGCGATCATATTCCCGATCACTGCATTCGTGACGATGGGACTGGAGCACTGCGTTGCCAACATGTACTTCATTCCGATCGGTATGATGGTTCGGGAGAGTCGAGGAATCTCCGATCACGCGGCGATTAACGTGTCGAACTTTCTAGTCGGGAATCTTCTTCCAGTGACTGTCGGCAATCTGATCGGCGGCGCGGTGATGGTCGGGTTGGTCTACTGGGGAATCTACCTGAGAAATCAGCGGAGTGCTTGAAAATGGAACGCGACTATCCCGTCACTGCGTGCCGGCACGGCGCATTCGCATCGAAAAACAAGGTTGGCGAGCAGCTTCCGACGAATCGCCGAGAGCACCTGCTTGATCGACTGCGAACTCGACAACAGCAGCAGGGCTTCGTGCCGCTCGATCAAGTTGCGGCAACGGCTGAACCGCTGGACGTGCCTTCATCTCAGGCATTCGGCGTGGCGTCGTTCTATTCAATGATCGATTTGAATCGCAATGAAACGAGCGACAGGTCGGTCCGTGTGATACGCGTTTGCGACGGGCCGACTTGCTACCTTCGAGGAGGCTGTGACGTGCTCGCCAACTTGCGAGCGGACACTTCCGATCGGTCAGATGTCAACGTCGTGCGCACCAGCTGCCTGGGACTCTGCGATGTCGCGCCGGCAGCACTCGTCGACGATCAGCCTGTCCAACTTCCAGCACAAGTAAAAGCAAGCGACGCGTTAGAACTTCCGACTGTCTCAACGCCAGTCGTTGCGCATCAGCCGGACAGCATTTTGCCACTGACCGGTGGTTGGGAAGCTGGCTCGACTTCTTCGTTTGATCTCGACGACGTTCTGCGAAAAACGCTATCGATCACACCTGCTGAGCTTCTCGATACGATCGAGCAATCGGGTTTGCGAGGGCGCGGCGGCGCCGGATTTAACACTGGAACGAAGTGGAAAATGGTTGCGGCGACCAGTGCTAGCGAGCGTTACGTCGTATGCAACGCCGACGAATCCGAACCAGGCAACTTCAAAGACCGCCAGCTAATGGAGCACTTTCCCAATCGCCTTCTCGCCGGGATGATT
>JAGQPC010001247.1 GCA_020426925.1 Planctomycetales bacterium
CGTTGTACTGGGAACGGCGTTCGGAATGGCGACAGGCGTTGTCGTTGATACGCACGTGGGGCGAATCAGCCGACGATTGGGGCTGACATCGGAAACAGACCCAGTGAAAGTAGAACGAGACTTGATGAAAGTCCTGCCCAAAAAAGAATGGGTGATGTATTCGCATCGAATTATTCACCACGGAAGGCAAGTCTGCAAAGCGCGTAAGGCGAGTTGCGACGAATGCGGAATGAAAAAGTTCTGTCCGCAAGTGGGCGTTTGACGAGACGACCGGAAAACGAGGCGACGCATGATTCTCACTGGCGATGAAATCAAAACAAAGATCGGCGGCGACATTGTCATCGAGCCGTTCGACGAATCGAAGCTAAATCCAAACAGCTACAACCTCACGCTGCACAACGAAATCATCACGTACGAGGAGGTTGTCCTGGACATGAAAAAGCCGAATCGAGTTCGGCGCATCGAGATCCCCGAGGACGGTTTAGTGCTTGGACCGAGTCAGCTCTATTTAGGCCGGACGGTTGAGCGAACAGAAACGCACAACTTAGTGCCGATGATTGAGGGCCGCTCCTCCGTGGGACGCTTGGGCCTGTTCGTTCACGTTACTGCGGGAATCGGTGACGTCGGATTTTGCGGCTATTGGACGCTTGAACTATTTGCCGTCCAGCCGGTGCGAATTTACCCGTTCGTTCCGATCTGCCAGATTCTCTATCACCGTCTGGAAGGCAATATTCGCGAGTACGCCAGCGAAAAATATCAGCACGCTCAGGACATCCAGCCCAGCATGCTGCATCGGGAACTCAATCCAAACGCCACTGACTCCTCGCAAATGAAGCTGCCATTCGGGTAATTCTCAGATCACAAAGAGCAATCTATTCACCGCCGCACCGGGTTGAAATTGCTCGCCAAATCTTCGGGTCGACTTCGTTCAAGTAGAACGTGGCACGACCATCCGCGAACACGACGTTCACTCCACCGGGATGCGCACTCCGTGCCGCCGCGAACGTGTCGCCTTCTTGAGCAGTTCCCGGCGGAATCTCGATGCACTTAAACGCTCCCTTTGCCAGCGGATCACAACCGTTGATGTTGTCCGGCTGCGGCGAGTTCGGCGTGGTCCAGTGTGAATAAGTGCTTGCCCCCATCGACGCAGCGACCCACACGCCTCTGATGTCGTCGTTTGCAGATTGGGAGGCAGAGACAGGAAGAACTTCGCTTGCCAGAACAGTTTTCGAAAGGCCGTCTGTGATTTCGGTCTGTTTCACGCCCTTACCGTGCGCGTAGAGCCAAATGCCTTGGTGGCCGTTGCGTGGAATCGGTCGGTTCGAGATACGAGAATATCCTGGAATCATTCGGACAGTCACAATGCCGCGCTGAGATGCTGGATTGGATATGCCGTTTTGCCTGAGGTTTGCGTCAATCGATTTGTGTCCGTCGATCGAGTGCAAGTACGTCGAAGATCCGAGGTTAACTGCATAGTTGCTTTTCGGTAGTTTCTGCAAGCC
>JAGQPC010001248.1 GCA_020426925.1 Planctomycetales bacterium
TCGCATTCCGATCACGGGCCGGAAGTTCAACAGCTGGAGTCGATCTATTACCAAACGACAGCTCTTGGTGCTGGAGCCGGAATTATCAGCGTCGCGTTGTCGTCTTTTTTTACTGGAATCAGTCGCACACGCGTCGTGATGATCGTCAACGCGTTTGCGGCACTGATGAATATTGGCCTCGATGTTTTGCTGATTTTTGGGTTCTTCGGACTGCCCGCTTTGGGCATGATGGGAGCAGCACTCGCCACCGTTGCGGCGCAGTGGATTAAAGTGGCGTGCTATGTGTACGTCATTCGCCGAGAGGGGCTGGGTAGAGAGTTTAGTATGTCTAACTGGCGGATCGACTGGAAGCTGCTGCGACGCATGTTTAGCTATGGCGGGCAAAGTGGCCTGCAAGTGTTCATTGAAACCGGAGCGTTCACTGTCTTCGTCATTGTTATGGGGCAGCTCGGCGAAGACGAACTCGCTGCAAATACGCTTGCGTTCAGCGTCAACATGTTGGCATTCTTGCCGGTGCTGGGAATTGGCATGGCAGTCTCAACATTGGTCGGCCAGCAATTAGGCCGTGACCGAGCTGATCTTGCGGGTCGCGCAACTTATACAGCTCTGGTCATGGGAGCGATGTATGCTGGCTTCATGGCGATTCTTTTCGTGTCGATTCCAGAGATCTTATTGATGGCGCATCTTGGAAGCGACTCGCCGGAGAAGTTTCAGCGGCTTCGAGAGCTAAGTATTGTGCTGCTGAGATTTGTGGCCTGCTATACGTTGCTCGACATGACACACATCGTTTTCGTCAGCGCGATTAAAGGCGCAGGTGATACCAAGTTCGTGCTGGTCGCAACTGTGATCATCTCAGCGACGGCCACAGGCTTGGGGATTTGCGGTCAGCAATGTTGGGACTGGACGCTTTACCAATTTTGGATCGTGCTGACTTCGTGGATTTGCTTGCTCGGCGTTGTCTACTGGTTGCGATTCGCCGCGGGTCAGTGGCAGGGAATGCGAGTTATTGAGCAGGAGTTCCTGCGGGAGGCGTAGGTGGCTTTCGTCGTAGGCCTCGCAGCGAGAGCGACTAAACATCAGAACCGTCAACGAACCGGACTCGAGCGTCACCGACATTCAATTGCCGCCCAAACTCGTCGACGATAATCAGGTTTCCTTCAAACCCCCAGTCGCGGTGTTTGGCGTTGTCGATGAGGACTCGAAGTGACATTGTCTCTCCAGCAGGAACTGCTACGGGGTCGCTGAGGACTTTTACGTAGCGGTTGTGCTTGCCTCGATCGGACGCGCGATTGTCGTCGGCGGAGAAAACGACTTGTGACTTGTCGTATAGGAGCGATTCATCCTCGGGAAGTTCTCCGACTTGGTAGCTTTGTTTTGGTGTGAAGTGCAGTTCTCGAATCTCGATTGAATCGTCACCAGAATTGTGAACCAAGATATCGCCAGCTTGTGCCGCTGCAGCGGAAGGCGTTTTAAGCGTCAGCCTCGCGACAGCCAGCGCAGGCGGAGCCGAGCCAGAACCATCTTCGCTCGGCGTGTCGTCGGTTTGTTCTCCGGTCGCGGGACGCAGAGTAAGCTCCGTTGCCGCCTTGCCAAATTGACTTTGGAATGAAGTCAATAACTTGTCAAAGTCGGCTCGCTGGTCTTGCCCCGCTAGAGACGCGTCGTATTGAAAGTCGCCGATTGCTTTTTCGGAATCCTGTTTGAACTCAGACAAGAGCGTCTTCAGGTCGTTCTCGATTTCCGTCCGGTTGTCTGCAAAACTTGAAACCCGCTGATCGATGCTTTCGACCTTGTCCGATATCTTTGCGTCGACTTCTGCGATTACCGCCTGCTTATTCGCGGCGATTGCTTCATTTGTCTTTGTGGTGATCAATTCAGCGATCGCCTCTTCCGTCAATTTCGGATTGGCTGACTCGCTGTACAAGTAGAATGCCATGCCGACCGTTCCCAACAACGCGACAAGCGAGAACAGCTGGCTGCGCCAGTCAACGGTACTAATTCGACGGTCCATGATGGAGCCTCATAAAATCCGCTATCAGTGAATGCACGCGTAACAGTTGAATGTTCGACGCACAAATTTCTATGCGCTCGCAACCGACTAGGCAAGCGGTAACATTCAGAATAGCGAGGCACACTGTTACGGTCTAGCGTCCGCGGCAAAGCATGACGCAACACAGCCCGCAGCAAGGTGATTCACGCGACAGCATAGGCAACCTGGATCGATTGCAACGATTGTTCCGCTCCATACTCGTTTCCGGGTTCCGCCGGGAACACGCTGCCTTAGAGGCTCCAGCCTTGTTAAATCGTGGTGAGGCGGTTGGAGTCGTCGTTCAGTGCGTTTCCAGGCTGGAGCCTGGAAACGAGGAGAGGTATTGCTGAACGCTAGATTTGAATTCAAGAATGCACTTCAACCGGCGAGTCGAGTGATACGATTGACCGACTGTAACGCTTCTTGCACGGTGGGTTGATAGAGTCGTTCCATTAGGTACGCGTCTTCGACGCTGTCGTCATAGAAGTCACGCAAGACAGAGATCGCGCGAAAACCGACTTTGCGGAAGAACAGCTGAGCCATCAAATTGGTTTCGCGAACTTCCAAGAGGATTCGAGTTCGCTTCTGGTTCGAGAGTTTACTTACAAGCTTGCCGGTCATCTTCGAACCGATGCCGCACCGCCGGTGATCCGGATGCACAGCAAAATTCAAAATGTGCAGCCGAGTCTTGTGGAGCTCGTAGATCATGAAGCCAACGATGCGTTCATTACATTCGGCGACCATGCCGATGCAGTTCCGTTGTCGCAACGACCGGACAAAATCGGTTTCGGTCCATGGGAATTCGAAACTTGCCCGTTCGATCTCGAGGATCTCAGGCATGTCGCGCCGAATCATCCAACGAATATGAACACGAAGCTCCCTTTTTTCCTCGAGAGCCATAGTCACCTCCGTGCAGCATGTATCTCGTATGAACCACCCGCAACCGATGAGTTAGCTGGATGGGTTGATGTCGAGTAATCCGATTGGAAGTCGTACAAACGCAATGTTCGACGACCATCGAAAAGTAACAAATGCCCTGGTCAGTGCCAAGGTGAACTCAATTGTTGTATCGACACAATCTTCCGTAAATCGAGATGCAGATTCCCGTCACCGGCGATAGAAAAAGTCAGTCAAAACTTGGACTTGACAGTTGTTTCTCCGGATAAAGTGGACTTGCAATTCCAGCTCGACATCCCGATCGCCGCTCACCGCCGTGCTATCAATGGAGCGATGGCAATGATATTCTCGGACTATGCGAAATGCCTTTTCGAAACATTGGTTCCTGATCGCGCTGACTCTGGCACTCGCCGTTGGCTTCACATTTTCGAGTTTGCTAGTGCCAATCGCTGAAGCGAAATGGCTGAGCAAGTTCTTGCTCGCCAGTGTTCTATTTGTGATGGCGTTTCCGCTGCAAACGCAGGTGATGATCGGAACTTTGGCTCGTCCCTGGGCAGCGTTCCTGGCGTCGGCGATTAATATGGCGTTGTTGCCGGTCCTTGCTTGGTGCTGTATGTCGCTGCTATCAAAGGACATGGCGGTCGGCCTTGTCGTCGCGGCGTCTGTCCCCAGCACATTAGCATCGGGAGCCGTTTGGACTCGTCGAGCTGGTGGAAACGACGCGGTTGCGATGCTGGTCACGGTAATCACGAACCTGTTCTGTTTCGCGGTTACTCCAGCATGGTTGGCCGCGCTGCTTGGCCACGCACAAACGCTCGACTACAAGCAAATGGTCTTCAAATTGGCCGTGCTGGTCGTCCTGCCGATGACGATTGCTCAGCTTCTGCGACAACAGAAAGCGTTGGGCGAATGGGCGACGGCCCACAAAATTCAACTGAGCACCTACGCGCAGGTGGGGATTCTGACCATGGTGCTGATCGGCGCCATTAATAGTGGCAATGAGTTGAAGGCAGCGGGCATTTCGTCCGCTCTTCCCCTCGCCGAAATTGCGAAGATGATCGCGGTCGTTGTCGCTCTGCATTTGGCCGTTTTGTTTCTGGGGCGAGCGATTGCAAACGGAGTCGGCCTCAAACGCGCCGACCAAATCGCGGTTGCAATTAGCGGCAGTCAAAAGACGCTGATGGTCGGGCTGTCGATTGCGATTGAGTACTTTGGTGGGCTCGCGATTTTACCGATGGTCTCGTATCACATCGCTCAATTGTTTTTGGACACGATTGTCGCCGACCGTTGGGCGAAAGAATCCGCAGACTCATGAGCACTGCGAACTCTGCTCAGATCGACTCACTTCTTGCTCGACATATCCCACGCTTCCAACCATTCTTCGTTGACTGGCGTCAGCTTGAAATCTTCGATCAGCCGCTCGGACATATCTGGCAAGTGGCCCGCTCCGTAGAAGATGCCGATGCTTTTCTTGCCGTCAGCGATCTGTTTTTGCAGCACCTCCAGGGCCTTCTTGTTGCGTTCCGTGATTAAGGTGGATCCTTCTGGGCCTTGCAGAGCGTTCATCTGACCCTCGATGTCTTCGAATTGGACAGCCATCGCTTGCTTCAAGCGTCGTGCTCGATCTTTGGAGAACAATGCAAACAGCAGGTCGAAGTCGGACGGCCCATCTCCTTTGCTTTGTTGCGCGCTCGCTTGTCCCATCATGCGGAACATGATCTGCAGGAAGCTTTCGTTGCGATCGTTCATCGACTTTGCAAACTCTTCGGGCGACATGTCCGCGTGCACAAAGTTCTTCGCGTGGTAGTCGATTTGCTCCAATTGGAATTCCAACTCCAGCATCGATTTCATGCCTTGCTGCATCTGCCCAACGGGATGATGAGATTTGCCGCCTCCTTTCGGGACCTTTGTGCCCTCCGGGGCCACCAGTTCGTACAGTAAAACGTCATAGTCAC
>JAGQPC010001249.1 GCA_020426925.1 Planctomycetales bacterium
CCGATTTTGACGGTCGTGGACGCTTCACGGTTTCGGACATCGCTCATGAAAGCGGATGGCAAGTGTGGAGAACCGCGAAGATTATGTGAGCGGCCGAATCCACAGGAATTGGGCACGAGCACGTGTCCGAAACGCTAGCAGACGTCGCAGCGAAGCGAGCAAAACAGTTATTAAACGAACGGTGCCTAATAGTCGATTTGCACGCCGCCATAGAATGTTCGTCCCGCGCCGGCCGGAATAGTGTTAATCAGTTCTCGCTCAAATTCGACGTGGTAGATGTCTTCATCAAGCAAGTTCTGGATCAGGAATTGAAGCCGCATCGACGCGTTGGACCTGCATGACAGGCATCGATTCAAGTCCAATGTGCTGTTGAGGCTCAGAAGGTGGTACGCATCGGGGTTTGGATTCACGATGGCGGCCGTTGCCGGTACCGTTTGGGCTCCGTAGAACGTGTCAAACAGTCCCAGCTTGAGTCCTCGCTTCGGGTCCGTATAGGCCAAACCTAGCTTGGCCATCCAGTTCGGTGCACTTGTCGTGTTATAAACACCACCGCGAGTATTCTCTTGGTAGGTCATCGAGCCAATCCATTGCAGTCGATTGCTGATTCGCCAATCGTTTTCCAGTTCGACGCCTCGATAAATGATGTTTCCTTGGTTGACGTACGTCTGGGGAAACGCACCAGCACGCGTTACTACTCCATTGAAGTCACTGTAAAACCACGTCCCCGCCAATCGATAAGTGTCGGTGTGGTACGCAAGCTGGACATCGAATGTCTGAATGGTTTCTGGTACGAGATTGGGATTCCCCTGGATTACGGGTACGGCAGCAATCGAGCGTTCTAGCTGGTAAGGCGAACGGAACGCCTGACCGTACAGTAGCTTAGTAGTCACGTTGTCGGTGAATGACAAGATGGCGCCTGCGCGTGGCACGATTCCTCCAGGGATTTCACCAGGCAGATTTCCCTGCATGCCGCCAACTAGTTTCAGCCAGTCGGTCGCTTCGTAGTCAAGCTGCATGTAAACTCCATACCACACTTCAGAAAATGCGGGGATCGCATTGATGCTGTCTCCACCTTCGTGAATGTCAGTTAGTCCTCCGAGGGTAAGCTTCATGCTTTCAGTCAACTGCGCGCGGTACGTAGCCTCAAGTAAATATCCGCGCGAAGTCGCCCTAAAAGGAACAATATTTCCGGGCGTAGACAGGTAACTTGGCGTATCGAAATCGTCATGGTTGAAAGTGAAATTCAACTGCAAACTTTGGAACTCGCCGATCTGGTGCACATAGCCAAGGTCGACAAACACACGCGGGTCATGAGACTCCGTGTCAAACGGGTCCCATATCGGCTGCGTGCCGATCGTTTGCTGTTGAGCGTTGGCGACGAAGACGTCTGCCGAAAATCCGGACCGACGGTAGGACGCAAAGACGCCCACGTTGTCTTCTCCGTAGAGCATTGTATCCGTTACTGTGTCTTCAAGCGTGGCCGTGAACGGCCAGCCTCGTTGGCGGAAGTAGTTTGCCCCGACATAAAGTCCATCAACGCCGTCACCGGCACCGGCAGCAATGCCGTACGATTGCCACTCATCCGATCCTGCAAGTTGCG
>JAGQPC010001250.1 GCA_020426925.1 Planctomycetales bacterium
CTCTACCAACTGAGCTACGGCCACCGTAAGGGCGCTTAGTTTAATTGAGCGGCTCGGTTTTGGTCAACCGCGGCACCAGGCCCACCGCAGAAAACAGCAACCGGCCGATGCAATTGTGGCGGATAAAACGATTTGTTCCACCGCCGCGTTTTTCCGGGGCTACTTGGTGCATCGCGAGATGTGCTAGGCTTCCCGTCCGGCGTTTGATCAAGCGTGAACCAATTCAGCCGAACTCTGTCCGTGACGACCGACGAGCGGCGTCCTTCCAGTCATTTGGACTGTTCCTTGAGGAATTCAAATATCACTACCGCATCGAACGCGACGACTCTTCCGACGACCAGCGAAAGTTCCGTCATGCCCGACATTTCGCTGGTCGGTGTTGCCGCGATTTGGGGGATCAATATTCCGCTGATGAAGATCGGCCTTGAGCAGGTCGAGCCGTTTTTCTTCAATGGCGTGCGGCTCACGATTTCAACGGCGGTGTTGGCTTCATTTGCGTTACTGGAACGTCGCAGAGGACTGAGGCCGAACGCCGATCTGAAACGAAGCAGTGTGTTTGTCTATGGACTGCTGATCGGTGCTCTTTATCAAGTCCTGTTTCTCTGTGGAGTCGAACGAACGACGTCGGGTAACACCGCACTGATTATCGCTACGGTCCCGATGTGGACAGCACTGCTGGCTCGCGTATTCTTGCGAGAGACTCTGTCGTGGCTTTCGTGGTGTGGATTGTTCTTGTCGCTAACCGGGACGATTATTGTTGCGTTCGAAAAAGGCGATGTTACGCTCGAAAGTTCGAAGCTACGTGGCAACGCGATCGTGCTGGCGGCCGCGCTCGTTTGGGCGATCGGTACGGTTTACAGTCGACCACTGCTCAAGAAAATATCGCCCATGCAGCTGTCTGCGGCTTCGTCGGCAATCGGTTTGCCAGTACATTTGGTACTCGCCGCGCAGTGCCTGCCGAAAGATTTTTCGGTCCTGGCCTCCGCAAGTCTGTGGATGATCATCGTCTATTCGGGGAGTCTCTCATCAGGGCTGTCGCAGCCGATGTGGAATTTCGGAGTTCGGCATGCAGGTGCAGCTCACGCAGCGATCGTCCAGAATCTGATTCCGGTTGTCGCCATCGTCGTTGCTTGGTTGGCTCGCGGCGAAATCGCAACGCCAAATCAGTTCGTTGGTGGAGCGTTGATTCTCGGCGGCTTGGCGACGATGCGAATTGGCAGGCGTATTGTCTAATTCTTGGATTGCGGAATTAACGTAGTCGCAAGGACGCCAATCAAAACAATCGTTGACGTTCCGACGACTATCGTCATGAAGCCGTGAAGCGGATTGGCGAAGTCGCTCAATCCTGCAGGCCAAATGTCGGTCGGCGAAAGCGACAGCCATCCGATCAATAAAACCCCGATCGAAA
>JAGQPC010001251.1 GCA_020426925.1 Planctomycetales bacterium
TGATCGATTTGATTTCGCCAAGCTCGCCGTTCCAGCACGGATCAACGATTTTGCGATAGTCGCCAAGCACACGCTGGCTACCACCAGAAACGACTCGAGCGTATCGACGAGCCGCCTCCACCATTAACGGTCCTTCGCGAAGCGTGCGAGTTTCCGGCTTTTGGCAGTAGACGTCTTTGCCCGCGCGGCATGCTTCGATCACCATGATGGCGTGCCAATGGTCTGGCGTCGCAACGTGAACTGCGTCGATGTCGTCTCGAGCAATCAGTTCGCGGAAGTCGTTGTAGATCTGGCAGTCCTTGTTCGAGTAGTGTCCGTCGACTTTGCCTTTTGCTTGTTCGCGAACGCCTCGGCGAACATCACTGGCCGCCACGTACTGCACGTCACCTCGACGTAGGAACGAACTCTGATCGCCTCGGCCCATGTTGCCGATACCGATTCCGCCCATCACAATCCGATCGCTTGCTGGCGGTCGTTCGCTGTCACCGAGAGCACTGGAAGTAATCACATACGGAGCTGCAACGGCCGCTCCAGCCGTCTTGAGAAAATTACGACGTGAAGGATTCGTACGACCCATAGCGGGAACCTTTCAAGATATTACAAAGGTGGGGAAATTCGGTGGGACCAAGCACCATCCTAATGCCGCCTGGCAAACCGTCATGTTAAATGGATCTGGAGCAAGATTCCACTCGTAATTGGCCCCAGAAATGGAGATTAAGTGCGCAATTTCTAGGGAATCCGGTGATTTGTCGGAAAATCGATATCTTCGCGTTAACAGAGCAACCGCGATTCAACGATTGCGGACAACTTCCAGCCCACTGATCAGCGTCTGTCCATTCGCTGCCGAAAGGCTCAGCGTCAACGTTCCGTCGATGACTTCGACGTCAGTAACTTCTTTAACTACGCCTCGCATGGAGCCACCAGCTTCGCTTCGGACGTCAAACGGAGGTAGAACCACTCGGCCTTGCAATGCGATCTGTTGAACGCGTTCGCCACCGTTGATCGCTTGCCGTTCCGCAAAAAACAAACGGACGGTGTAGTTGCCCGAAACCAAATCGTGCAGGACGAGTGTTTCGAGTCCTTCCACCGACGATGCCGTGACCCAACCGTGTCCATCGCCGCTCATCCAAACACTGTGACGATAGTGGAATGTCGGCGAGTCGGGCGAATGCGTCACTCGGATTGCCGGAGACGGTCCACCGACCGACGGATAGTCGAGCCACAACGTGCCGTCTCGAGTCATGCGATCACCGGGTGCACCAAAGTTTAGTCCGATGCGATGGATCGAGTTCGATGTGATTTCCGAATGGCCCCACGACGACCATTGTTCGTGACTTTCCGGCATCGAGATCAACGCCAGCGCTGTAGGCAATGGATAGCTGCAAGTGCACCCTTCGTAGAAGTAAGGCACGTTCAGCAAACCGCCCGCCGGAATGACGCTGTTGGTGCAACCGCTTCTCGGCCCGCTGAGGAACACCGTACCGCTTTCAAGTGTCTTGTCGTAATAGGCCGGAGTACCGCTGCGCATCGTGTAGATGTCGCCGTAGTCGAGGCCACCGTCGCAGCCGTAAGTCTTGGGAAACGCTCTAGGTTCAACCTTCCCGGTCAGTGGGTTTGCTCGCGTGCCAGCAATCGGTTGCTCTGGACTCCATGCATTTTTCTGATGAGGCGGCCGATACTGACTCGGCTCACGATCTTCCGAGTCGTAATCAGCAAACGTCGCGCGAAGCTCAGGCATTTCTTCATCGTCGAGCACTCGGCCGGTGTAAATGTCCGAGATGACATGAGGAAGCAGCGGATAATCGACCAAGTTGTTGCCTTGCCGTCGTGGCGCGTGCCAGTCCTTCGGTTGCGAAATCATAACGCCATCGACGAACGTCGGTTGAGGTGACCGTTTGAAATGAGCCAACGTGTCATCAAACCACAGCACTCCTAAAGGAAAACGCACCAACTGATCGGGACTCGCCGCCCAACCGCCTTCGTAATCTGTCGAACCGGGCAAACGACCAGCACGCCGAACAA
>JAGQPC010001252.1 GCA_020426925.1 Planctomycetales bacterium
AGCTGGTTGCGAAGCCAAATCGTCCGAGTCGGTACGAAATCGATTCTGGTCCAACTGCATCCAAAGATACGGCAGCTGATGAGGCGATTTGTTGTGATACGTGACTGTCTCGGTCCCGGTTAATCGGCGCCGTTGATCATCGAGCGTAACTGAGATCTTGTAGTCGACCTGCTGCTGCCAATACTTAGGGCCTGGAGCACCGGATGCCAAACGGACTTCTGTTGGCGTAGGCAGGATCTCGTCTAGCTGCTATAATGGATCAGCGTCGTAAGACAGATCTTGTGCGAATAGACCGGACGAACGTGTCAATACAACGAAGCAAAGTAACGCCAAAGCTTGCAACTTCATGGTTGGTTCCAGATTCTTGTTTCGCCGGCCACCTGGCTCTCTAGCGAGGCACTTGGCGCGGACGAGTCTATGCGATGCATAGTGCAACGGTCTCGCAGGTGTCTCGAAAAATGCTGCCCAAGTATCCTTTTCGAGTAACGGAAACGCAACTGAGCACGTATGGGAAGTCAGAGATTTTGAGCGCGAAATTGCCAAAAACCGAGGCTTGCGATCCGACAAGTCGGAACGGTGCTCAATAAACGACACACAGTGGTGAAGCCACGCAGTTGCGGCAGCAGATAACCCAAAGTGCGAATTCGGGATGATAGAAGCCTCAAAAGGCAGCTAGGCGCGAAGCGGCCACAGTAACGCCTCTTCAAAACACGCAAGCTACGTGTGACTCCGAGCCTCGCGAAAAATCAGACAGTCAATCTAAGCAGCTTTTGGCCGCGCGATTTCGATGCGAACCGCGCCGTGCGCCGCAGACTTGGCGTCTTTTGGCGATTCGACTGTAACGTGCAGGTCGGTCGGCTTGCTCGAACTGCCTTGTGGAATCTCGACTTCGATCGTTTCTCGCACGCGCGGCTGCAGTTTCACAATTCGGGCGTCGGAAGTGGCACCTTCGCCTTCGAATTTAAAATGCAATACAGCGCCTGCGTTCCGTTCTGACTGGTTGGCAGCGACCGCCGTGATCTGCAGCTTCTTCGCATCTTGGTTGATGTGTTTCAAAACTGCAGTCGGCTGTTTTCCTCGGCCGGCGGTAGTTGGATGGAGCTTCAACCGCACGGATGGTGATGTGGTCGGGATGAACTCACACCACTGGTTTGGTTCGTTAATGGAGTACGATTCGCAGATCGGCTGTTGCGCGATATGCGCAAACGCTTCGATTGTAGTGTCGAATGCTTCCAGCAGTTCGTCATTCCAGTACTGCTGGATGAAGTTGCGGATCTTTTGTCGCATGTGTGGCGTGAGCGGTTGTGGTATCGACCACGGCAAATGGAGCGCCTGCACGAGCGGTTTTGTGAAACGCTGGTATTCCACTCCGGTGACCGGTACGGAAAAAATATTTTCCCATTCGTGGTCGATTGTCTTCTTGCCCTCTACAGGTAGCTGGTCGTAAAGATATTTCGGGCCAATTCCGACTCTGAATTTCGGATGGCGATAGAGTCCCAAATCGTGAAAAGCCATTTCGGCCGACGCTGCACAAACGGGCAGCAGTCCGATCATGTCGAGCGTCGTCCAAGGATGTTGGTGATTTGCATCAATAAAGACGAACTCGAATCGCTTGTCGCCCACGGCTTCTGGAACATCGAAGCACGTCATGCCCGATCGTATCGTTAGGTGCTTGAGTTCGTCGTCAGTCAGGCATTCCTGGGTGAAAAAACCGAGCGGTTTCGTATTGTCGGCGTAGAACCGGTCGCTGAAATCGACAGAGTAAATCTCGACTTCCGGATTCGCCTCAATTGCCATTCGTGTAATGAACGTCGTGCTAAACCCGCTGGCGACGCCGAGTTCCAAAATTCGCCGAGGCTTACGATCGGTGATAACCTGCTGGAGGAATCCAATATCGAATTTTGACACAGAGCCTGTGGTTCGCGGTGCAAGTTCGGCGTAGAGATTTTGGATCCAGTCGGCCATGCGGGTGTCCTTACCACTGCGTTGGTTGAATGTGACAACAGATGCGGGATTTTTAATCGATTAGTACACGCGATCCAACGCCAGTTTTGCTGGCAACGCCAGCGGTGGCTGCTGTTGCGGAAGCGGCAGCTCAGTTCCGCGAACGTCAACTGAGGTAGCTGATACTCCATTCGCTCGCATACGCTTCTAAGTTGTTGGCTTTGCCGTGGCGCCACAATGTTCAGGGGCTTTCTGGATGCCAAGATTTGCGCCACGTGAATTGGCCCTGTTCTCAGCATCCTGAGAGAGCCCCGAATCTGCCCGAGACTGATGAGCGGTATCGCACGAATGCCAGCGGCGATTCACCGTAACGTCAAGTGTTCTTGCGCCGGTCAACATTTGCTCGCGAATCTGACTACAATTGAAGCTTCGCGGTAGAATCCGGGAAGTTGTATTCAGGTGCTGTTGATGTCATCACGAATTGTTTTTACGACATTTTTCGTTTGCGTTTGGCTCGGTAGTGGACTTGCCGTTTCGGAAGATGCGATTCGGTTCAGTCGTGATGTTTTGCCGATTTTGGCGGACCGATGTTTTCACTGCCATGGTCCCGATGCAAACCGTCGCGAAGCCGACCTGCGATTGGATGAACGAG
>JAGQPC010001253.1 GCA_020426925.1 Planctomycetales bacterium
GTGATGCTGGGCGCGATTCTGTCGAGCTTCAATTCCGCGCTAAACAGCGCTTGCACGCTGTTTAGTCTCGGCTTCTATCGCCATCTGTGGCCGACGAGCACCGAAAAGCAGGTTGTACTTTCGGGCGTTTGGTTTGGAATCGTTGTAGCCGCGGCTTCGGCGATTATCGCGCCCTACTTCGGCCGCAGCGAAAACATCTTCTCGACGTTGCAGACACTGAATGGAATCTACGCGATCCCAATTCTTGCGGTCGTCTTGGTCGCGATGGTTTCGCGACGTGTTCCTCCCGTTGCTGCCAGTTGCGGTCTCGCAGGTGGCCTTGTCGTGCTGTTTCTGGGTTCGTTTGTTTCGCCGTTCAAGGAAGTCGCCGCAACGGTCAGCGGCTTCTATTTTCTCGGAACCGTATTCGCGTGGCTTGTGATCTTAATGCTGGTTTACGGCGAACTACGGCCTAGCGAAAAAGAATGGGAGCAAAAAGACGTTGGTGCCGTCGACATGACTCCGTGGCGTCATGCGGGCAAGGCTGGGCTCGCGTTGATCTTCATTGTGATTTTGGTCTATGTGCTTTTCGCTAAGTTCTAACGCGAGACCACGCTCAATCATCGCGTTCCCTCGCGGTGCTGTGAATTCTGACTCAATTTGGCCTGCCGACTTTTGACTACGTCTCGCCGTTGAGCTATAACCACCCCGGTGGGCGGTGTGTTACTACGGTGGTGTCATGACGAACTTCGTACAGCTCAGCGTTTTGCAGCTTGTGAGAGCGATCGAGTCGACGAGTTCGGTTTTGCCGATCAAGCGGTTGTGCGTTTCTGTTATTTGCGAATGTGACGTACATGACGCCAAGCCTGACTGTTGCCCGTATACTGATGATGTCGCGACTGGACAGCCGCTCCAGCTGGTTCTCACAGTGTTCGACAGCATGTTGCTGCAGCTTTCAGTGGAGCCCATGGTCGGTCAGCCACATCGAGATCTGCTAATTCGGATTGTGAGCGACTTGCGCGAACATGGCTTTTCCGCTCCGCAGACCGAGTGGATTCCTCGGCTGCTTGATCATATCTGCCGACACTCGGCGGCTGACGTCCACGATATCGTTATATCGAACGACGTGGAAAGCGGGCGTCACGAAACTCTTTCGCGGTGGGCTCGTCAGATCCAAGCGGCTGGCGTCGATTCCGGTTCGATCGTTTCAGAATTGGATGCCGGGCCGTTTCGCTCTTCCGCGTTGGATTATGCAGTCATCGCGAAAGCACGCGACTTGAGCTTTCAATCGGTCGTTGCGCAAAGCCACCGCGAAGCCCAGGCACAATCTGCGAACCGTTCAACGAATTCCCATTCAAGTTCAACTCCCACTCCCACAGCTCGGCCCAGTGGCGATCGCCAAACATGCCGTTACGAGGAGACCAATACGATGGCCTATCCCTACTATCCAACGTCTTATTCGGCAGCAAGAGGACGAACCGGTTTCTTCGAAGACCCGCCGCCGATCGGAGCCGCCGAACTCCATGAGTTACAAAAGCACGTCGTGAATTTGAACGGAGGTCGTTTTTCGACTGACGGAAGTTTCACGTCGTCGCTTGCGAGTACCCGCGCGATTTTTCGAGATCACATTCCTCGTTGGGCATCGGGAGCGTCACCTGATGGTCCTGTTCGCGTTGTCTTGTACGCGCACGGAGGTTTGACGAATGAGGCGTGGGGGCTGCACACCGCTGCCAAGCAACTTGAGTGGTGGAAAGCCAACGGCGTATATCCGGTGTTCTTTGTTTGGGAGACGGGATTGTGGGAAACGCTCGCGCAAATGTTTGGCGACGCCGCAGAGAATTTGGGATTAGGTGGAACTCGAGGATGGTTTGACGATCTGCGACAGGGCATTGCGGATGGATGGGACCGGTTGCGTGACGGAACGTGGGAATCGTTGAC
>JAGQPC010001254.1 GCA_020426925.1 Planctomycetales bacterium
TATCGTCGGCAGTATCAAAACTCAACTGGACGCCTTGATTCAGGCACATGAGCCACAGTTCACTCCGTTTCCCAATCGGGTAGCAGATGAATCGTTGATTGATGATGTCCCTTCCTCACTGAAACCTGCGGTGGAAGGCGGACTGCGGGCACACGGACATGCAGTGATCTATACGTCTTTGTCTGTGCGTGCAATGCGCGACGCGCCCCACATGGCTGATCCACGCCTGGTCAACCTGCTACGCAACCACAATGCCGTGATCGCAGCAAAAAAACCGCATGTTCCAAAGATCCGCTCCGGCTACGCAGACACACAGGCGATGATCGAGGCACTGTTCAGCAGCATCGCACGCTTCGAACCGCTACTTGGTCGTCCGTCGGTACCTCGTCCGAACTTTACGCACATGACCACACACACGGAAGCGTTGATGACTTTGGAATCATTGGGCTACCCGGAACTGGCCAAGACCGGTCACTTGGGACATCAGGCGCATATCGGCGAACCGGTTCCGGAGTTTGATTCCTCTGAACATCCCCTGGAAGAAACCAGGTCGACGCTTGCTTACGTCATGAGCGCAGAGTTCTGGGAAGACGACAACAACCGAAGTCTGTGGAGCAAACCGTGGCATGTGAAGAATAACCGTAACGGTTACTGGCTAGCCTTTGGGCATCTATTCAAGGTTCTGTACAGCTACCACCGGCTGATTGGTCGCATCGAGGACAAGCACAAAGTGCGACTTGTCAGTCGAATTCTGCTGGAACGTACAGTCAACCCAAATGTTCTGGGAGGGTGAACGGCCTAATCATCAGATCTGAGCCCGAACCGCGTCTCGGCTCCGCAGCTCAACTCCGGACGGACATGCGAAAACTGTCTATGGCAACGCCGTGACGAGGAACCAGCACACTTACTCTGTCTATTTGCAAGGCAGCATTTATGACGCCCATAAACGCCTGCTCAAGTGCATCGATTTTAACCAGGGCACAGCGCGGTTAATTTGTCAAAACCACTGCCGAGTACTGGCACGTGACACATACCATTCGCATTGGGAATACCTCGAATGCTAGCGTAAGTAGCAGTCGCAGTCTTGCGGACATGGTTTGGTGGCACGCCAACCCTTCGGGCTTGCGAGTGGCGACGATACTGGTTCAGCGAGGGCAATCGGCACCAGCAGCCGACCGATTCCACTAAGTCCGTAACGGCTCGCCCGTCTCGCTCGAGGATCATCAAGTGTGCATTGTTACGACTGCTGGCTGTCCAATCTTAAGCCAGCCCCTCCTTGCAGTATTCGAAGCACCTAGCCACTTCCTTGACCGAATCGGAGCCCTCCGGAACTCGGTACTCCAATTCGATATCGGCGTATATCGGCCACTTTTCTTTCTTCAGCAGTTGCAGCACTTCCTTAATCGGAGTGCGTCCGCTGCCCCACATAACGTTGCCGCCGTCGGACGTGCGATCCTTCAGGTGCAGACTGATGATCTTGTCGTGATACTTTTCCAGCACTGGAATCGGTGACTTGCCCGTGCCTGCGACGTAATGACCGATGTCAAAATTGAATCCGATATAGTCGCCAATCTCCATGAGTGGATCGACCTTGTCGAGCTCCGGATAGTTTTTCGTATGGTTGTGAAAAGCCACCCAGATCTTGTGCTTCTCGGCAAATGGCGCCAGCTGCGTTGCCAGTCGATCATTCCGTTCCGTCGTGATCGCCTTGCAGCCTAACGCTTTGGCAATCTGAAAGTTGAAATCGATTTCTTCGGTTGTTCTTCCAAACGGACACTTCTGGATGTGGATGTTGACTCCGGCGTCATTAAACATCTTGCGGAGCTCTTTGCACTTGGCGAGCTGCTTTTCCCGGTCTTCAGGGGTGACCGTTTCCGTGGGAGTTTCCTCTGGAGCTTCTTGACCGGTTCGGCGTCGTCGACCTCGACGAAAGTTGATCCCGGTGTAGTCGGCGATAGGTCCATCCATCAATTCGGTTTCGCTCAGGCCGTTGCTCGTCAGGCACTTCAACGTATCTTCAGCACTCTGAGCAAATCCGCGGTAACTGTAGGTGATGCAGCCGATACGTACGCCGTTGATGACGGAATTGGGCTTGGTGCTCTCCGCCGTCTGCTCTTGGCTAAAGAGTTTCCCTGGGATTAGCGCGGATGCGGCAAGTGCAGCTGCACCGCCAATCATTGTCCGACGCGTTACTTGATTGTCGATAGATTCGTGAGCCATGGTTTTTCCTTTGAGAAATGAGTTCATTCGGCTGCCGGAACTGGTTCGCTTTGCTCCTGTTACCGGCGCATGTTGTAAACAACGGGCTTTACTCGCTCCCGGTCTCCTGGAACATCTCGTGGTCGGGCGTGCCACGCGAGTACAAATACGCAACGAGGTCTTGGATTTCCTCCGCCGTCAGTGTGTTAAGCAGGCCCTCGGGCATCATGGAAATCGGCGAAGGCTGAATCGATTCCACATCGTCACGGTCGATCCCGGTAAGGCGTCCAGCGTTGAACATGTCCTCGACGATGTTAATACTGTTGCCGTTCATGTTTCCGATTCGTCCGGTAACGACACGCCCGTCGGTAGTGACAATCGTGATCGCACCGTATTGGTCGCTGATGACTTTGCTGGGATGAACAATCGATTCCAGCAGGTCGCGAACGCTGAATCGACCAATGACATTGGTTAGATCGGGGCCGATGGCGCCGCCTTCATTTGCAAAGCGATGGCAGGTCGCACAGGCGACGGCGGCAAAGGCGCGGCGACCTTGGTCATAGTCTCGCCCGCCGGACTGCAAGCCTGTTTCGACAGCGGGGACCAGTTCGTCAAGCTTCCACTCGCGAACAACCGGGCGCGCTGCTAATATCTCTTGAGGCGAAGATTGCTGAGGTGTTGCCTCAATGATGGAAGCGAGTGCAGCGTACTCCTCCTTCGTGAGCTTGCCGGCTGCATCGCTTTGAATGGAACGCAGGGCGTTATTGAAGGAGTTGCCGCCACGAAAACTTCCGGACCGCTCAACAAACCAGCGGAAAAACTCCTCACGAAGCTCGGGTGTCCAGCCAGAATCCAGCGCTCGCAAGGCAAGGGCATAATCGACTTGTTCCTCTTGCGATTGCGAGTCGCGAATTTGGGCCACCACCTTCGAGGCCGCCGTCGGAGCGTCCAAGTAGACCAAGAGATTGGACAGCAGGACGTTTAGCTCGCGGATCGGGGCGGGGAAATGCGGGGAAAGTCTCGTTGCCAGCGTCTTCTTCATCGTGTCGTCTGGCGAACCTAAGCGAGTGAAGACCAGTTGGTAGGTCCGCAGCAAGTCGATGCGGTCGTTGCGGTCGATCGCATCCCAATCAATTCGATTCAAGGACGCAAGGATTTGACTCTGGAGCGCCGGATCAGGAGTGGGATCATCGGCTCCGCGGTGAAATTCGTCCTTGCTACTCGCAC
>JAGQPC010001255.1 GCA_020426925.1 Planctomycetales bacterium
TAAGCGAGCCCCCGGAATTCCGTGCTGGGGGCTCGCTTACGCTCGACCGCCAGCCACCCGCTCGCGCCACGTGAATCGGCGGATCCATGAGAGGTCTGCGAACGCCTTGCGTATATCACCTAAGGTCAGATGCACGTAAACTATACTGCCGAAAGACTTTTGATCTGGTTGAACCCGTGAGCGATGGCAATCACATGACTGTGAATTTTCGATGCGTTTTCTTCATTCTTCTATTTGCACTCGCCCTGACGAGCGGATGTGGCAACCGAGATGCAGGTGACAGCGAAACCAAAGCGACCAGCAGTCAGGCGGCTTCGTCTACCGAGCAGACTTCGTTGCAGGAGCAGGTTGACGCGGCGCTCGACTATACGTTTTACAGTCGGCAACTGAACACGGCGGAACATGGAGCGTGGCAAGTGCTGCACGGAGTGCTCGCTTATCAAGAGCGATTCCCAGTTCGCGTTGGCCATTCGCAGAACACGCAATCTGCGATCTCGTACTTGCTGAATGGCGGAACCGTTCAAGGATGGGAATTTCGCGTCGGGCAACGCCTTGAAAACGGTCGAGTCGGATTGCGAGCGGTCATGCAACCGGGCACCAAGCGCGGCCAAGGCCATTCGGACCAGTGGCTGGCGATTCTGGCGCAGTGCGATTTTCCACTGGACAAAGAAATCATCGCTGATGATCGCAAGTACACAATTGGAGATTTGGTCGACCAAGTTAAGCTGGACGTGTCCGACAACATTGAACGTGAATACAGCTGGACACTAATCGGATTGTCGTGGTACCTCAAGCCAACGGACACGTGGACCGCAAACGACGGCGAGGAATGGAGTATTCCAAAGTTGATCGAAATTGAGCTTGAGCAGGATCTGAACCAGAGTGCTTGTGGTGGAACGCATCGATTGATTGGAGTATCGATGGCGCTAAACAAATACCGAAAAACCGGAGCTGAACCGACCGGAATCTGGGCCGAAGCGGAGACACGAATTCGAACATCGATTCGAACCGCCCAACAAACACAGAATCAGGACGGATCGTTTTCGCCAAATTATTTTGCTCGGCCTGGTCAAACCGTCGACATGGCGACGCGACTTGCGACCACAGGTCACATCTTGGAGTTTCTCGCCCTTTCAATGTCCAAAGAAGAGCTGCAAGCGGAATGGGTGCAGAACGCTGCCTCGAATCTTTCCGGCCTGTTCATGGACACAGAAGGAATCTCGCTCGAGTGCGGTGCTCTTTATCACGCCGCACATGGGTTGGCTCTTTACCGTGACATTGTGTTCGGCGAGAAGACCTACGATCGATAGCGGGCTTTTTCCCGACGTAGCGCACTGCACACTGTGTGACGTTGGGGGCTCGCGTGCGCTCGACCGCCAGCCACCCAGCCCTCACCAGCCAGTCAGCAAGCACCAGACAGTGCAGTCGCAGCGCGTGAGACACTGCTAGCTGCGGTGCGATTGACGCTTCCTCAGTGTCTGCTTACTATCCCGCGCCCAAACACACCTGCTATGGAGCTCACGAATGCGGTTCGAACAGACTAGTGCTCATCTGGTGCTTTACTTCGCGGCGGCGAGGGTGGCACTGGCTCTGCCCATGCTCTCTGGTTTACGCAAAAGTCGGAGCAACGTGCACTGGCTGAGCCAGTGGCACACAAGATCTATTCTGTCTCGGTGGGCGAAAGCACAAACGTCGTGCCTGTTGGTGTGCGTCGTTGGGTCGTTAGTCGGTGCCGCACTTGGGCAAGAGTTCGCCATCGAAAACCAAGTAACGAGATCTTCGCAAGACGGTCCGAAGACTCAAAGCGTGACGCGAACGATCATCACTCCGGAGGCGTTTTACGACGTTTGGTACGACGGCAAAGAGCCTTCGGAAGTCTCTGTTTATCTAATCTCGAGAAAACAATTTAAGCTCGTCAGTTTTCGGAAAACGCAGAATACAACGATCGACGAGGCTGACGTTTTGGAGTTTGTCGCCAACGTTAATCAAACGGCGAAATCGCACAGAGACCCTCACGTCCAGTTCGCTGCAAAGCCGCAGTTCGTCAACAAATCGAATAGTGCAGCCGTCCATTTGGAACACAAACTGTGGGAATACACAGCGCAGCTGGAGAAACCTTTGGATCAGCCGTGTTTGGATTCGTACCGCCAGTTCGCCGACACGTTCGCGCGATTGAACGTATTTTGGTCGTATCCGCCCGGCGCACGGTTGGAACTCAATAAAGCCATATACGACAGGGGCCGGTTGCCGTCTCGCGTAGAAGTCCAGCTGAACGACTCCAATGGCCAGCCGAAGGTGTCTCAAACGACGACGCATCGCTACAGCTGGAAGCTTCAGCAGGCGGACCGCAAAATCGTCGATATGACGAAGCAGGCGATCGTCGAGTTCAAACCCGTTTCGTTCGACGAGTTTCTGGCGGATCGATGACGGGCATGGCGGAATCTTTCGTCCACATGTCGGTCGCTTTAAGGAATTGCTGCACAAATCGTGTTTGTCTTATAAGTTACGTGCAATTGCAACGGTCACGGTTTCAATGCTTTTATGCGAATGTCGATACGACGGTGGATATCTTGCCCATTTTGCCGATATTATTCTTGTCGCCATCGCGAAGGATTCGCATGTCGAACGCTGTGATTGGAGTCAAATCGATGCAGCAATGGATCGTTCCAATCGCAAAGTCAGATCGTCTACTTGCAATGTGTTAGGGAGAACACCACTCAATGCCGGCACCCTCTGCCCAGCCAACGACTCTTGAAGAAATCAAAGCGTTTGTTTACCGAACGCTATGTGACCACGAACAACTAGAAGTTGGCATCTTTCCAATGACGGAGAAGTTGCTGGTGCGGCAGAACGAGCCCTGTGGCATGTACTATTGTCTGCACGGTCCGCGTAGCGTGAAGTTCACTGCGATTTGGGAAAACCGAACAAACACAATCCTGTTCTACGGAGCCAACGGTGAGCGTTTCGAAAAAACTAAATTAAGCGGCCAAGCAGTCGCACCCCTAGGCGACACGTTGGAATGACTTCGCAAGGAATTAATACACCCCTCGCAATCGGTCCTAGAACCTAGGCGAGCTGGCATATCGGAGATGCAAAATGCTAGTCCTCTCTCGGAAGAAAAACGAAAAACTACAACTTGGTGACTCGATTCAAGTGACCGTTATTAAGGTGAGCGGTGACAAGGTGCGGCTTGGTATTGAGGCGCCAAGCGACACGTTAGTCCTGCGTAAGGAACTGGCAAAACTGCAGGAACAGATTTCGATCGAAATAACCGAGCAGTCGGAAGACAGCGATACGCTACGTGAATCGGCGTAATCGTAACGTTGAGTTGCTAAACAAAAAAAGGGCACGATCTGTGCCCTTGTGTCTCGTTCTACTACTCTGTTCTTACTCGCGAGGTCGAACGGCGCCCGTCAGACCGCTATAGTCGGCTCGGTCTTCACCATGCCAAAGCGGTTGCCCATGCTCGACGCGGCGGCGAAGAATCTCGATCTTTTCCGCGGAACCGGCCGGAGCTTCGGTCGACTCAAAGCCGTTGTCTTCGCTTGGGGCGAAGTCTTCATCGTGACCATACTTAAGAATTGCTTCAAAAACGTTGTTAATCTTCTGCGACTGCATTTAAACCGTAAACCTCCACACAAGGATCGAAAATGAGAAAGAGCTCGAATCGGATTGTCGCGCAGCCCGTCGCACCGCCGCATCCACATTCATAACCCACAAACTCGCGTCCACCATCTGGTGGTGAAACGACCGGCAAGCGGACGGAAATACCAATTCGGAATCCGCCACCCGCACGCAAACACGAGATTATTATGTCCGGGAATCGAAAGTCAACGATTTTCGCGAGCGATTGCAGAAACTTTCCAGAAGTATGCTGCGACAGGGATTAAGTGTAAAACATCCGAAGAGTTTCACGCGCAGTAAATCTTTTCTGAACAGCCAGGTATTGCCGAACAGGAAGACATTCCTGTGTGTTGCACGGCGGATTACCGTCCGAACGACATAAGAGATGAACCATGGGATGGACTCAAAACAAAATCCGTCTGGGGCCTTTTGCGAGAGGGTTTCACTTGATCACATCAGCGGTCCTAAATGAAATGCCTGAAGTGACTAAGTGTCGAGTCGGCCTGCTTCACGTCTTCATTCAACACACATCTGCCTCGCTTACACTGAATGAAAACGCCGATCCGGACGTGCGAATCGATATGGAGACCGCGTTCAATCGCATTGCTCCGGAAGATCAACCTTTCGTTCACACTCTTGAGGGGCCAGACGACATGCCTGCCCACGTGAAGTCATCTCTGCTGGGCAGTTCGGTTTCCGTCCCGATCGCAAATGGCCGACTGCTGACTGGCACGTGGCAGGGTATTTATCTTTGTGAACATCGCAATCGAGCATCCGCCCGGACTCTGGTCGCCACCCTCCACGGCGAATTCGA
The DNA here is from genome assembly GCA_020426925.1 of Planctomycetales bacterium. GTDB lineage: Bacteria > Planctomycetota > Planctomycetia > Pirellulales > Pirellulaceae > JAGQPC01. Next base: position 4,439 of record JAGQPC010001255.1, read on the forward strand.
AGACTGACATGCTGAACGATTGGCACCGGCAGCGCAGTTTGTGCAGAATTTGCGGATCAGCACTGCGTTGATTGCCCGAAGCTACTGCGGATTGTCTCACCGCACCTTTTAGGGAAAGCAACTCTTTTACTGCGAACGATCACAATCAGAACAACATGCGTATCGCGTCTCTGAATAACGCTTGGTGCGGAGATGGACCGGACATGAAGAAAATCATCGCGGGTGGATTAGCCATCCTGGTCATGGCAGCTGTTTTCTTTGTGGGCCGCTATACGAATCAACAGCCAGTCGGCGGTGCTGCTGGTACGTCCAGCACTCAATCTGCCGCCGTCCAATTAGAACGAAGATCGACCGTGTTAGCGCAGGGCCGGCTGGAGCCAGCCGGCGGTATTCTGAATTTGGGAGCATTGCCCGGCGAGCAAATCGAACAGATCCTCGTCACCGAGGGTCAAGAAGTCTCCAAAGATCAGGTACTCGCTGTTTTAACAAGTCGTAAGTTTCGCCAGATCGAAACCGAACTTTCAGAACTGCAAGTCAAAGAAGCTCGAAGTCGTTTGGATACCGAACGCAAGGCAGCGGACGCTCGACAATTGGCCGCTGAAATTGCACTACGAAATGCAGAGCTTCAGCTGAGTCAATTGGAAAGCAAACGCGAAGGACTTGTTTTGCTGGAGCGGCAATTGGAACAAGGTGAGCGAGACCTGGATCGGCTCGACGGACTATTGAAGGATGAGCGGACCGAAGAAGTCGTCACTCAGCAGCAG
>JAGQPC010000038.1 GCA_020426925.1 Planctomycetales bacterium
GACCACGCGTTTTCCTTTTGCTGAATATGCAACGGCGCAGCCTTGAGCTGCATGTTCACCTTCCGCTTCGATTGCGATTAAGGGTCGTCCAATAACGTTAAGCTTCCCTTCCGTGAAAGACGGCTGATCAAGCTCTCCCATTTCGGTTGAAGGTGTTATCGGATAGAAGATTCCTGCGTCTGATGTTCTCGCTTCGGTATGAAACGCAACCAGCTGATTGCCATTTGGATACGACTCGATATTCTATCTCCGACAGCTGATTCAGTAATTGTTGAGTCCGTGCGTCAATTACCACAAAAAGCTTCCTTGGTGTGCGAAATCGCACGACGTTTTATTGTGACCACTTCCGTAAACAAGACATCAGAGTTTCGTGATCAGTTTGCTAGTCGACTGTGCGGTGCAGCCGGTTTTGGTTGGGCTCGTTTCCCCAAATGAAGGAGTAGCGGTGTCCTAGCACGGCGAGTTGAATGGTGGCAGAATCGCCAGCCGTGAACGAACGCTTTGTTGGTAGCTGGACTGCGAGTCAGATATGAATTCCTCTGTGACACACGCTGAAACAGCGAAAGTGCAACCGCATCCGTTGAGTCGTTTGGATCCGCAGCGATTTCATGGTGCGTGGATATTCCTTTGCGAATCGGTAGCTGCCGGAGCGTTGGTGGGCGCGCAATTCGGCGTCGAGCCTGCGCTCTTGGTTGGAACAGCCGGCGCGGGAGCATTCCTTGTTATCGCAGCCCTGTCTGCCGGATTCCACGGACGATTACGTCAACTGGTAACGGGTGGAATGCTCTTGGTTGTTTCATCTTGCCTTGCGCTGCTGATGGCCGCCGACTCGCGGTTCATCTCGATCGGTGCAATTGCCCTGACACTGGCAATGATAACCGTTGTCTTTGCCAGAAGACGCGGCTTTTTGTCGACGCCTGTTTTGGCATTGGGAGTCGCCGCTATCACAATGATTGCCCCGATGACGGCCGTTGCGGGCGGCGCGAGCTTATCGCTGGCCGTGATTCTCTTCGTCATTCTGTGGCTGTTTTTTTTCTGGCGTACAACGCGAGTAGTAACGTTGATAGCGGATCGCTCGGCGTGGAATGCCGAGTTATTGCGTGCTCGCGGACTTCGTGAGGCGGCGATCACGGCCTCCTTCACCCTCATCGCCGCGGTCGCGCTCAAGATAGCAGGATGAGCACTATCGAGGAGACCGATGCCTCTGCGACTCAAAGGAGTTGACTCTTGAAGACGGCTTTGTCACAGATCCTGTTTCCAGAGTCACCCCGTTCTCTGCCACACGCGCGGGCGTGGAACATCGCATTTCGGACGGCGCATATCGGGGTCGCCGGTATTCTGTTTGGCGGACACGTTTTCGATGTTGATCCACGCCGGCTAATGATCTGGCTTTACCTGACCATTTTCACCGGTGCAGCCTTGATATTCATCGAGGCGTATCCAAACGCCCGCTGGTGCTATCAGGGCCGTGGGGCGTTCGTCTGGACCAAGTTGTTACTTCTTTGCTTAATTCCATGGCTTTGGAGCTATCGCGTCGCCATTCTAATCGCAGTGATCATCATCGCGTCGGTTGGTTCTCACATGCCAGGGCGTTTTCGATATTATTCGCTCGTGCACCGGAAGGTGCTGTAATATACGAAATAGCTGTGCTCGCGATAACTGGAGGTCTATGTCCTCATATGGTAAGCTGGAACTCCACCTAGAACAAGTTTCGAAACGCTGCTTGCTAATTTGGAGCCCTTATATTGCAGGCTCGCCCCTGCGGGCAGCATCGTTTTAAACTGGTTCTACGATTTGCCCCGCCCGCTAACACACTCCTGTGGATGCACCAATATGTTTCGGTCACTTGCATTGGTACTGAGCGTTGTTGTTCCAGCAATTCTTCCCGCCGAGGATAAGGTCGATTTTAACCGCGACGTTCGCCCTATCCTCGCCAAGCGGTGTTTTGCTTGCCATGGGCCAGACGAAGACACTCGCGAAGCCGGTCTACGACTGGATGTGCGCGCGGAAGCGACAATGGAATTGGACAGTGGTGAACGAGCCATCGTACCAAAGAATGTCGCTGACAGCGGAATTATTTCGCGCGTCGCGACGGATGATGAAGACCTGCTGATGCCTCCAGTCGGTGAAGGGGAGCGACTGTCGAACGAGCAGATTGATATCCTTCGGCGGTGGATCGAGCAAGGAGCAGTCTGGGATCAACACTGGTCATATCGTCGAATCGAACGCCCCGTTGTGCCGAACGTCAAGAACGAGAATTGGCCTGTCAACGACCTCGACCGGTTTGTGTTGTCCGGTTTAGAAGCCGTGGATCTGAAGCCGATGCCTGAGGCAAGCCGCTACAAACTATTGCGCAGGGTCTCGTTAGATTTGACCGGACTGCCGCCGACGATTGAAGAAATCAACGAGTTCATCGCCGACCAGCGCCCGGACGCTTACGAGCGGGCAGTGGATCGCCTGCTAGACTCATCCGCATACGGTGAACGTTGGGCTCGCGTATGGCTGGATCTGGCGCGGTACGCCGACACCAATGGCTATGAAAAAGACAGTCACCGAACAGTTTGGGCGTACCGTGACTGGGTGATCAAAGCACTCAATCGAGATGTTCCATTCGATCAATTCACCATTGAGCAGATTGCCGGCGATCTATTGGCATCCCCAACCGAGGACCAGCTGATCGCCACCGCGTTTCATCGCAACACGATGACGAACACCGAAGGTGGCACAGACGATGAAGAGTTTCGCGATGCTGCTGTGATGGACCGCATCAACACGACGATGCAAGTGTGGATGGGGCAGACATTTGGCTGCTGCCAGTGTCACTCGCACAAATTCGACCCGCTGACGCAATCCGAATACTACGCAATGTTTGCAGTTTTTAATCAGACTGAGGATAACGATCAGCCAGACAACCGTCCCACGATCGACGTTTACACCGACGACCAGCGGGAACAACGCGTAACGCTTCAATCTGAATTAGAGTCACTTCAGGCGAAACTTGTGTCTCTGGAAAAGGAATCTGAAAATCACAAAAACACGACCACGACGATCAACGACTTAACAAAACGCCTCGAAGGCATCAAACCAGCCAAGCTTCCGGTCATGCGAGAGCTCCCCGCGGAGAAACAGCGGAAAACGTTTTTCCACAACGGGGGAAGCTTCTTGAGTCCCGGTGAGGAAGTGTCTCCCGGAGTGCCGGCGGCGTTTGGGGCACTTCCAGATGGCGAACCTAAGAATCGGCTCGCTGTGGCGCGGTGGCTTGTCAGTCGAGATAATCCGCTGACAGCTCGCGTAGCGGTCAATCGTTTTTGGGAAACGTTTTTTGGGATCGGCATTGTCGAAACGAGTGAAGATTTTGGATCGCAAGGGCTGCTACCGAGCAACCAAGCGTTACTCGATTGGTTGGCTACGGAATTCATGGATCAAGGCTGGTCCATGAAGAAGCTCTGCAAATTGATCGTCATGTCCGCCGCTTATCGTCAATCATCGAAGATTACTCCCGAAGCACTCGAAAAAGATCCGCAAAATCGGTTGATCTCGCGAGGGCCTCGTTTTCGGTTAGAGGCGGAAATGATACGCGATCAGGCTTTGGCAGCTGCTGGCCTACTTAGCGACAAGATGTACGGGCCCAGCGTTATGCCTCGGCAGCCGGACGGAATCTGGCAAGTTGTGTACAGCGGCGACAATTGGACAACGAGCACGGCCGAAGACCAACATCGTCGTGGTCTCTACACGTTTTGGCGACGGACGAGCCCCTATCCGTCCATGGTGACGCTTGACGCTACCAGTCGCGAAGTCTGTACCATTCGACGCGTCCGGACGAACACTCCGCTCGCCGCATTGGTGACACTGAATGATCCGGTTTATGTCGAAGCGGCTCAGGCGTTGGCTCGGCGAATGATGCTTGACATTGAATCCGGCATAGAAGACCGAGTTCGATACGGTTTCTTACGTGTACTCTCGCGACCACCAAGCCAGCAAGAGATGACTCGCCTGATTGCACTGTATGAAACAGAGCGAGATTACTACGAAAGCAATGTGCTGGCCGCAAAACAGATGGCGACAAGTCTACTCGGGCCTGCTGACGACGATTTGGATATCCACAAGCTGGCGGCATGGACTGTAGTTGCAAACGTTCTCTTGAACCTAGATGAAACGCTGACGAAGGACTGAATGATGAACCCTTTGCACGAGCAAGTCAAAGTTGTAACACGTCGACACTTCCTCAGTCGTTGCCAGGTGGGCCTGGGAGGCATGGCACTCGCGTCGCTCATGCAAGCCGACGGGTCAGCCGCGCTGCCGTCACCACAAAATCCGCTCCAGCCTAAAAAGCCACACCATCCCGCAAGAGCGAAGAGCGTGATTTATGTCCACTTGGCCGGTTCACCGTCGCAGCTCGACTTGTTCGACTACAAGCCGCTGCTAGTCAAGATGCACGAAAAACCGTGCCCCAAAGAATACCTTGAAGGGCAGCGATTCGCGTTCATCAAGGGACATCCACAGCTATTGGGAACGCCGCACAGATTCTCGCAATACGGAGAGGCCGGCCAATGGATGAGCGATTTGTTGCCGAATCTTGCGCGTGTCGTGGACGATCTGACCATTGTTCGTTCGATGAATACGAACCAGTTTAACCACGCTCCGGCGCAACTCTACATCCACACCGGTATGCAACGCATCGGCTGGCCATCAATGGGCTCCTGGATCACGTATGGCCTAGGAAGCGAAAACCAAGATTTACCAGGCTTTGTCGTTTTTGTTTCCGGCGGAAAAGCTCCCAGTGCCGGGAAGACCGTGTGGGGAAGCGGATTTCTGCCCACGGTTTACCAGGGCGTTCAATGTCGAACGCAAGGTGATCCGGTTCTGTACGTGTCCAATCCGGAAGGCATGAATCGTGCCGGACGACGGAGGAGTCTGGATGCCATCCGTGACCTCAATGAAATGCAAGTCGCAGAATTCGGAGACCCCGAGACCCTGACTCGCATCGCCCAATACGAGCTGGCTTACCGTATGCAGGTCGCCGTTCCAGAAGTGATGGACATCTCATCGGAAACGCAACAGACGCTGGACATGTACGGTGCAGCACCCGGCAAACCCTCGTTCGCCAATAATTGTGTTCTTGCCCGCAGATTGGTCGAAAAAGGAGTGCGTTTTGTACAGCTGTACGATTGGGGCTGGGACGCACACGGCACGGGAAAACATGATGACATCGTACATCAGCTTCCCAAGAAATGTAGCGAGACCGACCGACCATTGGCGGCTTTGATCACAGATTTGAAACAGCGGGGCATGTTAAACGATACGCTCATCGTTTGGGGTGGCGAATTTGGCCGCACGTCGATGAACGAAAAACGCAATGGATCGAAGTTCCTCGGCCGAGACCACCATCCCCACGCCTTCACGATGTGGATGGCCGGCG
>JAGQPC010001256.1 GCA_020426925.1 Planctomycetales bacterium
CACCCACGTCACCCATCGGTGCGTTCGCTATCTGCATCAGAATCCAAATCGCCCCAAATATCCTGGCCGGGTTGGCGACAAACACGGGCCGAAATCCAAACATGATCATCGTGTTGATGCTCGTGTTGTAACCGAACGTCAAGGTATAGGCCCCGATGAGCCCAGCGATCGCTCCACTCGCACCGACCATCGGCATTGGATCGTGTATGTTCGCGGCAACGTGGCCGAACGCAGCACACGCTCCCCATGCTAAATACAACGTCGCCAGCACCTTGGAACCATAAGCTCCTTCGAGCGAATAGCCGAACGCCCAAAGCACAACCATGTTGCCAAGCAGGTGCAGAAAATCGCCGTGCACAAACATGTGCGTGAACACACCGACGTGCGACAGTGGATTCGTTATGTTCGGTGCTAGGTCTCGAGCAGGTACCAGGCCCCACGTTTGAAACATAGTAACGACTGCTTGTTCGTATGCCTCGGGATTGGCTTCATCGATCGGCTGGTACAAAACATTGGCTTCTAGAGCAAAAACGAGAACGTTTATCACGATTATGCTGACCGTGATATATGGAAAGTGCCGTTTGTGGATATTGTCTCCGAGCGGAAGAAACATCGCTTACTCCCATACAATGGTGTGAATGTTGACACCAAAATCTAGAACTCACCGAATCGCAATGCGGCAACGACACATTTGAAAATGGCTCCGCCACTTCGGCCTCGTGCGGAACAACCAGGGCAACCCGCACCATCTGTTGGCGGCGTGGCGCATTTGCGGAGCAACTTTGAGATTTGGGAACGGGCAATGACTGAGATACACATTCGCAAGGCAATCGGCGGCGACGCAGAGACTATCACCGAATTGGCGATTCGGTCAAAAAGCCATTGGGGCTACAGCGAACCTCAAATGGCTACGTTCCGCTCCGAGTTGACTCTGACGCCTGAATTGATGGAATCGCGAAGCGTTTTCGTGGCCGAAAGTGAAAGAGCGATCGTCGGCTACTATTCGCTCTGCCTCAATGAACACGGGAATCTTGAGCTAGAACATATGTTCGTCGAACCGTCACAAATGCGACGCGGAATTGGGACTCTTCTTTTTGAGCACGCGAGACGCGTGGCGATCGAACTCGGATTTACCCAAATGGACATCCAGAGCGATCCCAACGCCAGACAGTTCTACTTGAAGCTGGGCGCGGCGCTGGTGAAGGAAATACCGTCGAGCATCCCCGGGCGAACCATTCCCTTTTTCGTTGCAGATTGCAGCTGAGGGAATGCAATCGCGAGGCCTGGGGCTCACTGCAGGATCAACTGCAGAGCTTCTTGAGCTTGACGCCTAATTTCAGCTTTCCGCTCCAACCATTTCTCTTCCGCTTTCACGGGATCGGAAAAGTCGCGCATGAACTCTCGCCGGTCTGCTTCATGGATGAACGGAAGGACTTCATTTTGCGCCGACTCAGTCTCACGCGTTGCGAGAATCTCATTCAGATCACTACGAGCACGATCGAACTCGCCTTGCTCCAGGTAGGCTTTGCCGCGAGCGAAGACAGCGTCTCGAATGCATTTTGACGAGGCCAATCTTGCTTCCGTGAAATCCGCGATCGCTTCATCAAATCGCTTTTCAGCCATTCGCTGCATTCCGCGGTGGAGATACTGCTTGCCAATGCACCGATCTATCGTTGACACAATCATGCAAAGCAACATGACAGAACCATGTGACGCAACGACTGCCCCAAAAACGCCTAATTCAGGAGTGACGGCATACGCCGCAGCAGTCGACGCTGCAACGATTATCGCCATGTCTCCGTACCGAACAATCGGGCGGTCAAGCGGAACGCGTTCCTTGGTGCGAATCGGGGCTTCCTCAGCCGAGCGTTTTTCGAGCGCTGTGAGATCCACCGCCGATATCTGGTACCAATACCGCGTCCGCTCTGAATACACTCCAAGCCCAGCACAACACACGAACGCAATTGCAGCGTTCACGACCGCAAGCGGAATCCCAAGTGATTCAAGCTGACTTGCAATATATGGAAAAATAAAGAGCCCGCCGACGAAGAAAGCATTCATCGCCAAGTTCGCTCTTGCTTCGGTGGAGTCTTTCATACACCAAGTGTACGTCGCAAATCGGCGCTGAAGAGGGGTTCTCACAGTTTACGTATGAACGCCTGAGCATTCCCCTCAGGTCTACTGGGACAGCGCCACGTTTGAATTAGTTCGAAGTACTTAGTTGGAGTACAGCCTTTAGGCGTTTTTAGGCGCTCACGCTGTAATACACGCGGCTAAAGCCTGGACTCCAGCAAAAGGCGTTGACCAACTACGCAATGTTTGCCAACGCCAAATCGATTTGCGCCGATTCTTCGACTCGGTCAGTCCCTTTTTTGCGGATTGGGGGCAACGCTTGGCGGAGCACATTGAAAGTGCTGGTCATCGAATCGGCGAGTGGCCGGATCGGCGACGCCACGGGTTCGAGCCACTGAGTGTCAACCGGGTATTCGGTTAGAAACGCATTGATACTGGCAAGCGCATCGTCCATGACTAACGCACGGTTCGTCGACACGCGAGGTTGGATTTCCACCGAAACCACTTCATCTGCAGCACTCGGCGTCGAGACTTCGGCCACAGAAGTCTGGCTTTTTGGAGAACGGTTTACGATGGCGACACCAATCGCCAAACATGCCGCGAGCACCGTTGCAATCGTGCGCCACTGCCCTGCTCTGCTGCTGACGACGGCTCGCTTCCGCTGCACGTCCGACTGAGACTTTGCGATGAAGGCAAAGAGGTCACGTTGCGTCTCCAGCAACAATTCACATTCTTGGCAGTCGACCGAGTGAGCAAGCAACTCGCCATCTGCGTGCGGATCGAGGCGCGCGTCCAGCAGCTCATTGACACGTTTTTCGAATGCTTCGCAGGATTCACTTTTCATGACAACACCTCCCGCGTCTGGAGTTGGCGAATCAGTTCTGCTCTGGCTCGATGCACCCAAGTTTTCACCGTTCCAAGCGGACAATCAAGTCGCTCCGCGATCTCGGCATAGCTTAATTCAGATTCGTGAAAAAGGCAAAACGCTTCACGCTGCTCGGGACGCATGGCGTCAAGGACTCGACGCACTTCTTCAGCCAACGTCTCGCGGTCGGCTGCCAGCATCTGAGAATCATCGGGCGCGGACTCGTCGCAATATGGCAGCGGGATCGGCCGTCGCTGGCGGCGGCTGAGCATCGTTTTGCACCGGTTGGCCGCGATCTGAAACAGCCACGGCTCGAACTCACGCTGCTGATCCCAACTCGAAAGACTACGTACCGCTCGCAAAAACGTTTCTTGCACGACATCCTCCGCGTCCTGTTGCTGGCCAAGCATTCGATAGCAAATCGCAAAAACTCGATCACGAAAACGGATCATCAATTGCTTCGTCGCCGCATCGTCTTTTCGCATGCAAAGATTTACGAGGTCGCGAATTTCGGTAGTTGCCATATTGGTTCGTTCCGGGTTGCTGGTTCAACGCAGTGATTCGTTGGCCACTATCAAATGTTCGCAAAATTCGGGTGAAATGAAAACAGAACTTTGGGAGGCGTGGTATTGATGGCGGAACAAGGGGAATTCTGTGCCCTGCGAGCGGAGTCGCAGGA
>JAGQPC010001257.1 GCA_020426925.1 Planctomycetales bacterium
ATTCACTCTCCCGCTGAGAGGGTCTAAGGTGAGAAACGAACCTTCGGGGTGGGGTCGTTGGTAGTGGCTTGAAGCGAGTCTCCCAATTCTCCCCTCCCCAAAAACTCGCAAGCTCGTTTTTTACCCTCCCGGCGGGAGGGTGAAGTTAACTGTTGTAAAACACCACTGCGCGTGGAAGGGTCAGCGTGCTAATGCTTCCAAGCAAACTGTTTACGATGTCCGTCAACGCAGACGATCCATCGACCGTTCGGGAGTCGAGCAGCGTCAATGTGATGCATTCCGTGCGAATTCCATTCTGATGCTTGTGCGCGTAGCAAAGTCGCAGCACATTCTTGTTCGACGTAGTCGCTCGTCGTCAGCGATTTGATTTCGAAAACGCGAACCGCGCCACCGTACCGACTGGAGCAATCTTGGGCGACTCGGAATAAGCGGCCGTTGTAGGCAATGACTTTTCCGGCCGGACGACTGCGACTAGGGTCGCGAGAGATGAGTGGACTTTTTGGGTGTTCTGTCCACGCGCCATCAATCGCATCAGAAACGAATAGCCGCAATTCGTCGTGCGTGCCAGGTTTGCCAGTGAACATCCACCAGTGACCATCGTGCTCAAACAGAGTTGGGTCGGCGAGTGAGTCTCCTTGGACCAGAGTTTTTTCCAGCGACCAGCGGTTGGGAAAATCAACAGCTTTGTAAAGTCGCACTCCACCGGATTCGTACGATTCAGGGACCATAAAGACTTCGTCATCGACAACGTACACGCTTGGATACGACAGATGAAATGGCTCGTCGAGCACGATTCTGCCATATCGCCACTTTTTTCCGTCCTCGCTCGTCGCACATCCAATGTCACCGTGTCCGGTACCTTCGTTTAGGACTTCAAAAAAGACGGTCCATTGACCGTTGTGGCTCAGCAAAAACGGATCCGCAACGAATCTCGCTTCAACATCGGTGACGTCCGCAGCCGTAAGCGTCGGTTGCAACGTCGAAGAAACGTCCGTCACATCGAACGGAGAGTCTACCGTCGTAATCGCGATCGACCAGATGCTCTCGCGATCAACGCAGTGGTAGACAATGCCCCCCGCGATACCAAAGCAAATCGCGGCGAACGCGAACCATCGGATCGGTGCTGTCCGATTGAGAACGCCGACTCGTTGCTTCTTTTGCGGAGAGCTTTTCAGAACCGACGTTTTGACGTCAGAAGCCAAGACGAAAACAGAATCCTAATTGAACGTCAGCCCGCGATTCCACGGCCTTCGATTCCATTGTAGCCGTAGTGGACTTCAACGTCGCGAAAGCCTGCTTCGTCGAACCAGCGGCGAACTGTTGAGAGTGTTTGACGCTGGTCATACTGAGGCGACAAATTATCGAAAGCGTCCAGCACAGCCCACTCACGCAATTGGTCTTCAGACAATTCGAACCGGCGCCGGTAGTCGTGGATTAGCAGCATCTTGTTTAGCTTTCTGCCAACAACAGGAATCGCTCCGATCGCGCGGCCAATTGGCCACATGAAGTTCACGTACGAATTGACGAGGTTGTAAAGTGCCTCAGGACGCATGTTTTTCGTCAATGGGCGGATCCACAGGTAAGTGCGAAAGAGTGGTTCGACGATGCTAAGCAGGCCTTCGCGTTTGTCGTAGACGTCGACTACTAACGATCCACCTGACCGCACGCATTGTGCAATCGCGTGGAACGAGGATTCGGGATCAGGAGTATGCTGAAGTACGCCGATGCAAAACGCTCGATCAAAACTCTGTTCACGAAATGGCAGACTTAGAATGTCTGCTTGGCACAAATGCAGCCTCGGGTGTGCACCGTTGATTTCGTGATTGATTTCCACAGCGTTACTCAAGTCAACGGAGTAAACATCAGCACCTGTCGATAGAGCGTGCGTCGTGAATCGCCCAGAACCACAGCCGACCTCTAGAATCAACTCGCCGTGTAGGTCTCGCGGCCATTTTGTTTCGTTGAAAAATCGTTCTTCCGAAATTGACACTCCGCTGAACTGATCGTGCTGCGTCTTTGCATGTTTTGTCCACTGAAATCCGAAACAATCTGCGTAGTTGCTTTCCGGCACAAAACGCGGGATTTCCCTGACGACTGGAAACGAATGGCCTTGATCGCACGTCAAAGTGCAAACCTGTTCCGCAGTTGCAACGGCGACGCCCGACGGCTGCGAGTCGGATTCGATATCGCGAAGCGGGCTTTGGCAATGAGGGCAGACTAACATCACAGTTTTGGTTGGCAG
>JAGQPC010001258.1 GCA_020426925.1 Planctomycetales bacterium
GACTGCGCCCTGTCGAATCCGGTGCTCTGGAAGCCTAGGTACTCAACATTTTCACCAAAGAGCCGAAATTGGCGGTCGCCTTTCGAGTCGAGCCCATTCCACATCCGGACGTTTCGCAGGCCTTTGCTAATTCGCTTGGCTCGTTTGAACGGAGTTGTTGCCGATCCTGTCCGCTCAAAATAGTAAAGTCCGTCGTAAGGCTTGTCTGGGCACGACACCAACAGATCGACGTCGCCATCGTCGTCAAAGTCGATCGGTAGCGGCCACGCCCACAATCCAACGCCCAAATCCACGACTAATGATTCGTTGTTGTATTTTAGAGCCTGCAAATCTTGAGCATTTGCCAATTGAATTTGATGACAAGCGAATATCAAACTGGCGAAGAACAATCTAGATTTCATATCAGCCCTCGTGAATTGCGAAAGTTGAGCACCGACTAAATCTGCGTAACCTGCAGCAGGCAGCGATAATCGTCGTCGTTGTACCTGTAATTGCCGGTGATAGTTTGCAACATATTGATTCACGGCAACCTTTTCCAGAGTCTTTGAACCACGTATGCTTTAGAATCTTCTGAGTTGCGACCAGTCCCCAGAGTGACGACGTAGACTCTGTGTGAGCGAAAATGACACAGTAACTCAATAATCAGCCTTTATTCCAGAACCAGACAAATCGGAGATCCTCATGGAATACACGTCCAATCCGTACGATTCGCCAAGATACTCAGTCGCCGCGTTAGCAGCCGAAGATGAACGCGCGAGTTTCATTGCCAAGACTTATATTCACCTGGTCGGCGCAATCGCCGCGCTGGTCGCTCTTGAAGCGATGTTTTTTCAAACAGAGTTGCCGGCGAAATTCCTTGGAATGATAGCCGGGAACGGCAACATCGGCTGGCTGGTTGTTCTTGGTGGTTTCATGGGAGTGAGCTGGTTGGCGAACAACTGGGCGTCTTCGTCAACATCGACTGGCATTCAGTATGCTGGGCTTTCGCTATACGTCGTTGCCGAATCGATCATCCTGATGCCGATCCTTTATTTGGCGACTACGTTTTATGATGGAGTGCTGTCGGCAGCTGCGATCACCACGCTGGCTCTATTTGGGATTCTGACCGCAGTCGTGTTCATCACGCGCAAGGACTTTTCGTTCCTACGATCGATCTTGATGTTCGGTGGATTTGCCGCAATTGGCCTGATCATTTGTGCTGTTGTGTTTAACTTCAGCTTGGGCCCGGTCTTTACCTACGCGATGATTGCGTTTGCGTGTGGCTACATTTTGTATGACACGTCGAACGTTTTACACCATTACCGAGTCGGCCAACATGTTGCGGCGTCGCTGGCCCTATTTGCCTCCGTCGTGCTCTTGTTCTGGTACATCCTTCGATTGTTCATGTCGAACCGCGACTAGACGTCCAAATCGAATCTGCTGCCAAAGCTCTACGTAGCGTTTGATCGTGCGTAGAGTTTTTTGGTTGGCATCAAAGGAGCTAAGGTCCCACCAGCGATTCAAACTGGTCTTCCGTCAAAACTGCGACGCCTAGCTTTTCGGCTTTTGCGAGCTTGCTGCCTGCTTTCTCTCCGGCCACCAAATAGTCGGTTTTGCTAGATACACTTGACGACGCTTTGCCGCCGTGCGATTTGATGATTTCTTGAATTTCGTCTCGAGTGTATTTTGTCAACTTGCCAGTAACGACAAACGTTTTTCCTTCAAGGCTGTCACCGGCGCGTGCGACGATTGGCTGTTCTTGCGTCATGTCTACGCCAGCTTCGGCGAGCCGCCTAATCGTTTCCGATCCGACTTCGCCGTGAACGAATTCATAGACACTCGCCGCGATCACATCGCCGATTTCGTCGATCTCGCTCAACTCTTCCTTGGTCGCGTGGGCCAGCTTTTCCATCGATCCGTAATGTTCTGCTAGAACCGCCGCAACCGTTGTTCCGACGTGGCGAATCGAAAGAGCATTTAGCAATCTCGCGAGTCCACGAGATTTACTCGCCTCGATACCGTTTAGCAATTTCGCGGCCAGCGATGGTCCCATTCGATCGAGCTCCGTAACTTGCTCAATCGTCAAGTGGTAGAGATCGGCGTAATCGCGCACCAACTGCTTGTCGACCAACTGGTAAACAGACTTGTCGCCCAACCCTTCGATATCCATCGCATTGCGAGAGGCATAGTAGCGCACTCGCTCCCTAACCTGCGCCGCACAGTTATAATTCGTGCAGCGGATGTAAACGCCGCCTTCGTCTTTGACCAACGCTTGGTGACATTCGGGACAACGCGTTGGAAATTCGTACCGAGGTAATTCTGTCTTACGTTCGTGCTTTTCGACGCGAACGATGTGAGGAATGATCTTGCCCGCCTTTTCGACGATGACGATATCTCCTTCACGAATGTCCTTGCGCTCAATTTCTTCTGCGTTGTGCAAGCTCGCGCGGCTAACAGTCGTACCCGCGAGCTGAACCGGCTCCAGTTCCGCGACCGGCGTAATGGCGCCTGTCTTCCCAATTTGGACGCGAATTGAATTCAACTTGGTTACGGCTTCGTACTTTTCGAATTTGTAGGCAATTGCCCAGCGAGGCGATTTCGATCGAGCTCCCAAGCGTTCTCGTTGCTCGAAGTTGTTCACCTTGATGACGATCCCATCGATCTCGAAAGGAAGCGTGGGAACCTTTTCGATCACTTCTTCGCAGTATTCGAGAGCCTCTTTGATCGTTGGCAAACCTTTTGCATACGGCGTGGCGACCAGCCCATACGATTGCACGCGTTCCAAGAATTCAGTGTGAGACTTGCATCCGGTCGCGGAATGATCGCCAGCGCTGTGGCAGAACATGCGAAGGTTTCGCTCGGCGCAAATCTTCGGATCGAGCAGCCGGATGCTGCCCGCTGCACAGTTGCGAGGATTTGCATAGAGCGATTCGCCACGTTGTTTTTGCCGCTCGTTCAACGACGCGAGGTCATCGTTGGTCATATAGATTTCGCCACGAATCTCGAGCAGCTTTGGAACGTCGTTTCCAATTAGGCGAAGCGGCACGTCGGAAATTGTGCGAACGTTATGCGTAATGTCGTCACCCGTTTTTCCGTCGCCACGAGTGAGCCCCCGCGTTAGGAGGCCATTTTCATAGATCACCGAACCGGCGGCCCCGTCGATCTTAAGTTCGACGACCCACTCAATCGGATCGCCGTCGAGCAGCTTTGTGGCACGGTCTGCGAATGCTTCGACCTCTTCCGTGCTGTACGTGTTGTCGATTGACAGCATCGGGACGAGATGATCGAACTGATTGAGGTGCGGAACCGGAGCGTCGCCAACTCGCTGAGTCGGACTGTCAGGAGTGACCAGTTCCGGATGGGCCTCCTCCAGTTTTGTCAGCTGCTGCAGGAGCCTGTCGTATTCGAGGTCTGAGATTGTGGGCTGAGCCAGCACGTAGTATTTGTGGTCGTGCTCTCGAATCTGCTCTCGCAGCTGTTCGATCTGTTGCGCCGCGGACATTACTCTTTTTCAACTCCGCACTCCGGAGCGACTGTGACGCTTTTGCCTGTGGCCGAATTCGGTATCAAGCACAGAAATTTGATTGGCGTGTCGCCCGTGTTGCGGAATTGGTGAACTTCGTTTGGCTTGACGAAAATCACGTCGCCTTGCTTCAACGGATGAGCCGTGTCACCTTCCCAGACTTCGCCCGTGCCCTCCAAGACATACACTTCATGTTCGTAGTCGTGAAAATGCCGAGGAGTGTGCCCACCCGGTTGGACGTCGAATTGGCGCATCGCGAATGTGGGTGCGCCATCGGTAGGACTGACAAGT
>JAGQPC010001259.1 GCA_020426925.1 Planctomycetales bacterium
AGTGCGCAGGCTGGTTCGGTCGCGAAATGGGCGTCTGAAACGTTCGAACACTCCGTCGAATTCACTGGTTCGACGGCGCAAGAGTCTGCAAGGTGGGTTGCGGAACAATTTCAGAACGCGAGAGGTGCAGGCGAAACAACTGCCACCAACGCGAAGGATTGGGTCATGGAAGACATTGAGCGGATGGGCAGCTGGGAATACTCGAGCCTTTCCATCGGCCCTGCCGAGCAGCCGGAACGAGTCACTCAGAGGTTGAATGATTACGGCAGCAAACGCTGGGAGTGCATCTTGGTCGACTCGTCGTCAGAACAAAAGACGTTCTACTTCAAGCGTCCACGTCGCAGTTATCTCAAGCACATTCCCGCGAAGGAATTGATGCGACTCGTGCCGTTGCTGGGCGGTGGCGATGAGCATCAGTAGCACGATTGATATGCGGAATCGTTACGGGAAATAACTTCCCTGGCTGTGCAGCAGAAAAGGGTGTTGGTTGTCGACCCATTCTCGGATTTGAGACGACGGGATCGCGACGACGTGCCCGTCGGCGTACAGATAGTTTGCAACTTTTTCCTGGTGCCGTTCGAGGGCAATATTGGTCTCGATCGTCTGCCACATGTTTGGCGACTTCTCTTCGAACCACATCGTTGTATCAATCTGCTTGTCTCTTCGGCCAACGCCCGATTCGAAAAAGATGATCGTCTTTGAATACGCCATGCCTTTTTTGTATCGCCAATACGCTCGGTTGTGTACGTAGCTGGTGTCGGATTCTGCTTGCCGCAGTTCCGCTTCGGGATCAGACGGGCAAATACTGTATAGAACTGTTTTTGCGTGGGACACAGGAACCTGATCGAAGGATCCATGATTGATGCCAATCTGTCGGATGTTGTGCGCGCAGCTTGACTGCCGAGCGGCTGCACGGCTTTGCGCGATCGCTGGCAAGAGCATCGCGATGAGCACGCCAATGATGGCGATCACGATCAGGACTTCGACGAGTGAAATCCCAGGCGACCGCCGACCTTGGCACGCTCTCATGCATCTGGATGAGCGACGAGATACTAATTCGCAGGAAACAGCGTTAGTGGACATTCTTTCGCAATCAAATCTTGAACGGCTTCAGCGGGGACTGCAAATGTATTCTTTCGGTTTTTGGGTGTAGCTCGAGAAATGACTCCGACGACTTCTCCTTCGCGGTCTAGCAATGGAGAGCCGCTTGCTCCAGGAGCGACGCTGATGTCCACTTGTACCAGTTGCCCGAGCGACGTTAAATCAACATGCTTGGCGAATTCGACGAGCACACCTTCTGAAATTCCGAACCTAACGTCTAGCGGGGACCCGATGGTGAACATGCGATCGCCTTTTGAATAGGTTTGGTTCGACAGTCGAAGGCCAGACAGTTGGATGTCGGCGGGCACTGGGAGCAACGCTACGTCTCGGTAGCGGTCCGCTCCGACATGATACTTGATCCGAAGTTGGTGTCTCCAATACGTTTCAACGATAACGTAATCGTTACCTCGAATCACATGTTCGTTGGTCGCGATTTTGTCACCGGGGTAAAGAATAAATCCCGATCCGTGCCCTGTTCGCCTGCCTTCCTTGAAACCGTGAATGTAAACAATCGACTCGATGGTTTGGTTGTAGACCTGTTGTGCTTCAGTCAGGTTGTCGGAATTGTCAGATATCTCGACGACAGGGTGATGTCGCCGTGTCTGCCTTGCCTTCAAGGTTGTTTGCACGGAGAAGATTACAACGGACGCAATTGCTGCTCCGATTGACATCCAAAGCAATGGCCGAGGCCGCCGAGGTGCCTTCAGCACAATCGATTGGCGAAGTGGGATCTGAATTGCCTGCCCGCACTTTCTGCACTTCTTGGTTTTGCCTCCCATGAAATCAGGCAGCTTGTATTTTGCGCCGCATGTGTCACAGGTCGTTTCGATCACGCTAGAATTTCCTAATTGAGACGGTGCATACTGCTTGGTGTTGCGGTTGGCCTGTGTGTGCTCACTTGGCCTACATCTTGAACTTGATGGTCGTTCGGTGTCAAGTTTCTTTGTTTGTTTCCGCCACGTAGCCTTGTCCACGGTGACTGAGCGACGCTGATGTGGACGGCAGAGCAGAGCAGGGCAGGGCAGTTTTGACCAACGAACGGGCCTGCCCGCCGCGGCTACGATTGAACTGGGCCGACGATCAAAATGACGGCAACGCACAGCGCCAAAAATAAGAACGGGTTGGCAAAGAACAGCGTGCCGAAAAAGAGAGCTGTTTTTCTGATTGCTGAAAATAGCGCAATGACGCGCATGCTCCGCAGGCAAGTACGCATCGAGTTTGTAGGTTCTGACATCGCTGTAAACGGAACACAGCAAATCGGAGGGCAGGGCAGTCGTTTGTGCGCTACGGACGTACCGATTCTTTAATCCCACGCGTCGGCGATTTCGAAGAGCTTGCGAGGTGTAACTTCGAATCCAGGTAACAGCGGCGTGCTGTAGGTGTCGCTTTCGCTGACGACTTGCGTCGAACCGTCGGACTTGAAGATTGCCATTGTGCGTTCGAACCGATTGAACACCCAGTACTCTGGAACGTTGATTGACGCGTATTCAGTGCGTTTGATTTCGTAGTCGCGGGTGAAGTTTCTCTTTCCGGCCGAAACAAATTCGACCACGATTGCCGGAGTCTCATCGATCCGAGGCTGACGTCCTAAGCCAGTCCAGATGACTCGATCCGCACGTCGTCGGTTATCGCCAATGTGCACGTCGTGCTCATGCAGAGTGCAATCGATCGAGCTGCCGGATGGATGATTCTCTTTGTACGACAGAAGCCAATGACCGAGCATTTCGTTCGACCCGCGTTCCTTCGGCGACGGCGCTGGATTTACGATGACGACTCCGTTGATCAATTCGTATCGCCAGTACGGATCGGCGCCGGCCGAGTCAAACTCTTGTGGGGACAGTATCACGCCGGCAGCGTGTTGGTTGAGTTCAATGGTGGATCCGGTGGCGGCGGCGAATGAAGGATTCATTTCACGCGTGGCTTCTTCTCTTAAACGGGCAGGAAACAAAGTTCGACTTGTGGAAGAAATGGGCCTTCCTGGAACCAAATTATAAGCTAGCGACTGGCGTCAAAGCGAACCTGGCGACCGATGTTCAACGTCCGATAATGTTTCTTATGTTCGGTTTTGGGTGTGTTTTTGCCGGGTTTTTCGCGTAAGTCAGATTCGTTGAGAATTTCTCGGGCGTTTCGGAAGCTGGAACTCTATCGCCGAAACGGAGCGTTGAATTCACGGTCGCTGGACTTCTCATAGTACGGATCGTCAATCGGGTTTTCGTCGATCTCAGTCCAGTCGTTGTGCTCGATTAGAGGCTCGATCGTTGTCGGCCACGTTTCAGTGTCTGATTCGTATGGCGGCGGCACGGTTGGCGGAGGAATCTGATTGAGCTGGCCGAACTCGTCTCTCGCCAAATGCGGCTGAGTCGCGCCTTCGAGCCCTTTATCTAGTTTGTCTAAATATGGTCCAAGTACCTGGCTTAACTCGTCCGGCATGATTGGCTTTGCTTCATCCAAAAGCTTTGAAATGAAATAGCCTGATCGCGAGTTCACAATCGCTTCCGTCTGAATTGGGCTCAACAGCGTCACGCCAAAAAAAGTAACGACGATACACATCGCCGCGCCTTTGACCGCGCCAAGCATCGCGCCAAGTTGCTGGTCGAAATCTTTCAGTTTCGCTTTATCGATTGCGCCTTTGATTAGCTGAAATAACACCCAAATCGAAAGCGATGTTCCGGCGTACAGGATCAGCATCGCCAGGAACGTGTTCCATGGTGGGTCCGCGTTGATTTTTGCGGCGACAACATCGCGGAAATTGATTGCTACAAAATAGCTAACGACGATTGCTGCTAGTGATGCTATCTGCCATGCGAGGCCTCGCCGGTATCCCATGATGATGCAAAACAGTAATACGACCAGCATCATAATATCGTAGATCTGCATGTTTTCTGTTCTCTGAGAGTGCTAGCCTTTGCGTCCATGTGACATGGAATTGTCACGCGCTCCATGACACGTTCGGTCAACGTGTGCAAATTATTTCGCGGAAGTATAACTGGCCCGTTCGCGACGACCTAGTTCATTATCGATGAAATGGGTTGTCTGTAACGCTTGGTTAAAACCGAATGTTGGGTTGTCTTTGCCGATTGGTAAACGCTGGGTTGTTGGAAACATTTTGAGGTTTATTAACGGTGTTGTGGCGGTATTCCGAATTCTTGTATAACACCATCGCCACCTGCCAGGAGCTTCACCTGAACATTGCAGCAAGCGATGTGGAGTGGGGCAACTTTCACTTTGAAATACACCGGTGTTGAGCGAAGGACGCTAATGAACTGAGATTGATCTGGTATGTTAGTGCTTGATTGATTTGCTGATCGAGAGATTGCTTACTTAGGAAGAGGTGGCAATCATCGGTTGAGTTCGTAGCAGCTATCGCATTTCGGAAGGAGTCCTGGCCGTGGACACGCGTTTCGCGATCTTGTTTGTATCGATGTTCTTGCTTTGTGCGTCGTTTCTTGGTTCGGCGGACGCTGGCCCAATTGCTGAAGTTGAGGCAGCTCCCTATGGCTTAATTCGTCCGGAATCAGCAGTTCTTTTACTTGGTGATGGCTCTAAGGAGTCTCTGCCAACCGTTGGATTTGACGGTACTGGGCTCAGCAGTTTCAGTCCGCTACGAGGCGTTCATAGTACCGAAGTATCGGGCATGGTTTCCGTGCCGGTTTCTGATGTCGATCCGGTCACGATCCGATACGACCTTGGCAACGAATTCAGCGTGAACGAACTTTGGTTATGGCAATACAATGCCGAAGGCGAAACCGATCGAGGAATGAAAGACTTCGACATCGTGTTTCGCAACACCAACGGAAACGTTGTCAGTGAAATTGCGGCGGCTACCGTAGGTATTGCGAATGCTGGCAACTTACCGGCGTCGTATTTCTGTCCGGTCGCCGAAGACGTCAGATACGTGGAGCTCGTTATTCGCGAGAACTACGGTGACACCGAATTCGTAGGATTGTCCGAGATCGCG
>JAGQPC010001260.1 GCA_020426925.1 Planctomycetales bacterium
CGTGCCAGTCCCAGCGGCTGAAGTTCATCGATACTACGCGTGCGCCCGCTTCCACTAGTCGACGAGCAACCAGGAAATTCCGGACCATCTTTGGCGCGCCGTCACGTTGGTAGGTCGGATCGTTTGTGCCATAACGCTCAAGAATGCGAGGATCCTCTTTCGACAGATCCAGTGCGTCGATCAGCCGAGACGAAGTTAAGATCGACATCGCTTGCTGGGTAAACGTATCCGAACCCTTGAGTGCTTCCGATGTGTCAACATGGTGGCGAAACCGATCGACGGTCTGCAACAACTGCTTTCGATCGCCAAGTCGTTCGAGCGTGATGCCTTGCAGAGTCATGCTGTTCGGCTTTGCCAGCGGATCTTTTGCGACTAACTGCATCGGATCGTGACCCGCTCCGATGTATCCGCCAGTTCCTGGGTCGCCCCAAGTTCGCGTTCGAGTCGGATACATCAGTGAGACGTTAGCTGGCACACTGGTGTTAACTGGTCCGCAGATTTTGGACACGGAAGATCCCATCATGGGCCAACCGCCAGCCGGAGGCTGCTCTTTGTGAGTGCGGCCTGTCATGCACTGGAAACCATCGTGATGACCTTCCGAATCGGCGATCGACCGGATGACGGCAAACTTGTCCATCATCTTCGCCATTTTGGGAAACAGTTCGCCAATTTCGATCCCGGAGACATTCGTGCGAATCGGAGAGAACTCGCCGCGGACTTCCGACGGCGCGTTTGGTTTCAGATCGAAAAAGTCTAGGTGCGACGGACCGCCTGGCAGGAATACGTTAATGATCGCTTTGTGCGACGAGCCCGTTTCTGCCTTTGCCTCCATCGCGAGAAGTTGTGGCAATGACAAGCCGCCCGCAGCCATTCCGCCGATTTTCAAAAAACTTCGACGTGAAACTCCGTCGCAATGCTGCGATCGTCGATCTCGATCTCCCAAAATCGTGAGCATGATACATCCCTTTGCAACGGAAGATTGATTGGCGAACGCAGGGCGAGACGCAACTAGCACAGGGCATTAAGCGACGATCGCTGGGACCGACGTGAATCGTTGCGTGAGCGTTTCAAGTTCGAAGATTTTACGATGAACTGAAGGCCACTTCAATCGCGAAGTCCCCTCCTCTGGGTCAGCTGAGTCGGGCTTGAGGATCTTGACGCGTGTGATCTGAAGTATCGGATGCGCAAAGAAAAAGGCTGTGGGAGATCCATTTGAATCAACCACAGCCATAACGTTCAAACTCACGGCAGATCGCGACGATATGGAGTCGCTGCGAGACTGGCTATGAATCGGGCGTGCTAAGCACTAGCCACTAATGATCCATACCAACGCCATAATTTGGTCCCTCCGCCGGAATCTTTGCCGTCGTCGAGCTTGAACTGTATCGCTATTCTACCCTACTCTTTCGAGTTCGGAAGGTAGATTAATCGGCATCTTGGAACCAATTCGTCAGGTCAATCTAGGTCGCCGGACGAATTATTCTCGCTTCGCCAATTGCGATGCGAAGGATCGGAAATTGAGACCAATGTGTCAAGCGGGAATTATTGATCTGCACAAATCTAGATGCGCCGCCTCGTATTCCGTCGACGCGTCTGTGCTGTAGTGTCCACTCGCAAATCTTGGACCATCCGCCCGGATCACTACGTCTTGCTTGCATCGCCTGTTCCACGAAATTACGATAACTTTGCACGGTCTTACAAACGGTACGACAGGTCCTGGCGCGATTATCTCGCTTGGGCCGCTGGTCATGAACCGTATTAACCAAGACCGCAAAACATTTTCGTTCGAAATGTTCAGGAGAACAGTAAGATGGGGCGCTTCATTCAGGTGTCGTTTTGCCTGCTGCTATTTATGTCCAGCCTGGCGTCTGCTCAGAAGCCAGAAAAGTATTTTGGCTACGGTCTGGATAGCTTCTACGAGGCCGACTACGAGCGAGTGATCGCGCACCTTGACCAAGCTCAAGAGCTGGGACTGAAAGATTCGCGACTTTTCCTTTATCGCGGCATCGCAAAGCTGCGCGTCGGAAACGAAGATGCCGGACGTGCCGATTTGAAACAGGCCGCTGATCTAGAATCCAGAAATGGTGCTCGTTACGTCGGCAGCTTTGTCGACCAACTCGACGGAACGGAACTGAGTGCGATCGCGGAATATCGTTGGGCCGCCCATAATGCCCTGATTGCCGAACAAGAAACAGCTTCAGCCGAAAACGAAGTTGTTGAGCCTCAACGCGCTTCGATTGCGAACGTAGCTCGGGTTTCATTTGACGAACAGGATGAGACCGATCCGTTTACGGACGATTCGCTTGGGCGAGGCGAGCTGGTCGCAGCTACCGCTGTCTCGCCCAATGAAGCATTTAGCAACGATACGACTGGCGAAGTCGACGACAGCGAAACCGGCTTTGATTTCGCGACTGACAATGCTGGTCCCGCCGATGGCAACGCAGGCAACGACGGCATTGCTGAAGACGCCGGGTTTGGAGGCTTTGACGAACCGGCTGCTCAAGCAAGTCCAAAGGAAAAGAAGGGACTAGTCGGTTCGATATTTAGCGCGATCGGTAAGTCAGCGGTTCCAACCAAGGCGATTGAACAGGTAACGAAACAGATTCCTGGCAGGATTCCCGGGGCGCCATTGCCACAAGGACCGCCCGCTGATTTTGCTGCTGAGCAGGACGGGGCCGGCGACACCACTGCCGATAGCGAAGCAATGAATGAAACAGATTCCGGCGACGACTTCGATTTTGGCGATGCCGAAGAAGGTGGATTCGAATTCGAAGATGACGCGGACAGCAACCCATTCGAAGACGACCAGTGATCGGAGCCAATTCGCCAGGTTTCGTAATTAGCAACTAGGATTAATGCCCTCCCTTCGCGTCTCGTTCTTTGACGATGGCGCGACCACGCAATTGGTCGCCGTTAGAACTACGTCGACCCCTACCTTGTTGAACAACGATGAGTACAAATTCCCAACGGTTTTCTGTAGCCGCCTGCGCGATCGTCGTCATCTCGTTCGTTTCTATTGAAGCTTTCGCTTCTCCGTCGATCAACGGTTCTTCATTACGTGGATTACGAATCGGTGGCAAAACGACTTTCACGTTGACCGGACAAGACTTGTCGGACAATCCCAGGTTGTACGCTCCGTTTAGATTTCAGCAAACACAAAAAGATGCTTCGGCGACCTCAGTAACGTTTGAAGTCCAGGTCTCCGCAGACGTTCCTGCCGGAATTTATCCTGTTCGCGCCGTGACCGATTCTGGTATTTCCAACCCGATTTTGATGAGCGTTGACAGTTTGCCTCAATCTACGTGGCAAAGCAGTGTCGAGATTCCTGTTGCGTTAACTGGAAATGTTTCAGGCCAGCAGATTCACCACGTTGACTTCAATGCCAGTGCCAATGAATCGATAACTGTTGCGATCGAGGGGAGGCGACTGGGCTCGCAAGTTCGTCCAGTTTTGCGAGTGATCGATCCATCTGGCAAGCAAATTGATTGGGCGAAACCGTCAAGAATATTAAATGGTGATTGCTGTTTGCAGTTCATTGCAGCAAGCGACGGGCAGTACCGAGTTGAACTGCACGACCAACTGTATCAAGGGCCTAACTCAGGCTTCTTTCGGCTGAAATTGTATCGGGGCAACAAGCCTAACTTCGCTTCGATACTTGGCATGCGAGACGTTGCGACGCCAATCGGTTTCTGGTCCGACAACCCAACTGGCGAACATCACATTCCGCTCGTTTATCACAGCACGGCAACGGAAGTGTCCGAAGCTACGTTTCCGAAAACTGCTAAATTGCCAGTTGGCGTTACGGGACGACTGTCAGAAAAACAAGAAGTTGATTCGTACGCTTTCAACGTGGTGCCAGGTTCGACCGTGCGATTTCGTGCTTGGTCAAATCGATTCGGAACGCCGCTCGATAGTCATCTGCGGATTGTCGACTCCGAAGGCAAGCAACTTGGGGAAGGCGATGACCATGATCGAACGCTCGATCCTATGGCCGAAGTCAAGATTCCGGATGGCGTGACTGTCGTTCGGGCGATGCTGTCGAGTCGGTCTGGAACTTACGGCGACGATTGCATCTATCGATTGGAAGCATCACTAGCCGAGCAGCCCGCGCCGGTGGTTTCTACGGATGCTAACCAGCTGACGATACCTGCCGGACAACAAGTCGTTGTCCCGTTTCAAATCGATCGTAAGGGATCAACACTTCCCGTAAGCATCGAAGCTTGCGATGGAAGTATCTTCCATTTTGCGGGAGGCACTGCACCGCCAGCAGAAAATCGCTGTCTACTGGAGATCGCCGCCCCAGAGCAAACGAATGCGATTGTCCCGTTGCAGTTTGCCGCAACGGCCGGAAACCAGGCATCGTTCGTCCAAGCGGCCCCGGTCAATCCAAACGTTTCGTTCCCTTCGAATCGCACGGTTGTGGCCGCAGTTGCGTCGTCGTCTCCAATTTCGGTAACTTGGGCATCTGATCCGATCGGAGATTCGTATCGCGGCGGAAGATTTCCAGCTCGAGTTACCGTTGAAAAGCCAGAAGGAAGCGAAGTCGCTCTGTCGATCCTCACTTCCCAAACTCCACCTGATGAGAAGGCACGAGATGCACAGCTAATTCGTTTGGAAAACGTTCGAAACGACGGGAATGAATACGTGTTCGATGTTTTTGTTCCGGCTGGATTTTCGGTGAACGACCCGCGAACTTGGAGCTATGCAGTCCGTGCGGATCTGAAATCGAAAGACGGAACGCAAACTACGTATTCGGCGTTTACTCGGCTGCGGACGTCAACGGCACACAAAGGATTGCAGCTAGCACTGGAATCACCCGCGGAGCAGACGGCTGTTGTGGGTTCGCAAGACTCGATCGTATTCAAAGGAACGATATCGAGATTGCCCGAAATTGCGCAGCCGGTTACTGTCCAGCTCGTTGGGATCCCAGACAACTCGAAAATCAAAGCGAGCGACGTCACGGTAGACGCGTCACAAGTTCAGTTCAGCGTTTCGGTCGATATTTCGGCGGCAGACGCCGAAGCCAACTTCGACAAGCTGTCGTTGCAAGCTAAGTATGCGTCCGACTCGCCAGCTCTGCGAGACGTCCGCAGCGATGGCATCGGTGTCAAGATTCGCCTTACGCCGAAGAAAAACGATCCCGATAACAAGGAAGAGTGACACTTAACCAAATCGAGCAAGGGATTGCCAAATGCGGATCATGCAGATCTGTTCAGGTTGGAACGTCAATGGCGCAATCATTACGTGCCTGGAAACAACGAGAGCTCTTCTTGAGCGTGGCCACGAGATCACGCTTGTATGCCGACCGAACGCTTGGATTGGCCAGCAGTTTCCGGGCGGAGAAGTTCAAGTCATCCACTCGGACCTGAGTCGATGGCCCCTGACAGAACTGAAACGCGTCGCCGCGATCGCTCGTGAAAAGAAGATTGACGTTGTACACACGCACATGAGCCGCGCACATTTCTTCGGCGTGTTGTTGCGTCACTTGTTCAAGATCCCGTGCGTCGCAACGGCCAACAATCGCTATTTGCAGTTGCACTGGATGTTTAACGACCGAGTGATCGCGGCATCGCGTGCCAACAAAAAATACCACAGCCGAGTCAATTTGGTGCCTAAG
>JAGQPC010001261.1 GCA_020426925.1 Planctomycetales bacterium
GAGGGTGGATTCCGTGCCTGCCGTTGAAGTGAATCCCGTTCCAATCGATGAATCCGTCGCCTGTCCATGCGGCCGCGACTCGCATCGTGTCGTGATCGAAAATGATCCACGAATTCCCGTGAGCGACTCCGCCCGGCCCTGCGTCAAGCCTGACCGCGATTCCTTTGTACGCAAAGTTCTTGCCATCGTTCCCGACTTCATAGGTATTCACGAGGCTGGGTCCGTAATCCATCTGAGACCACGGCTCGATGTTGGACGGTTCAGGACCACGAGAATTTCCCTTCGGCAGCGACGCCAAATATGTGTCGTCGACATTGACGAGCTGGGACTGGTTGTGCGGTTTCAGATAGGCCTCGCGGACGTAGTGGATCACGTCGTATTTTTGCTGAGGCACCATCCACGACTGCGCGACCATCATTCCGTAACCTCGCGTCAGCGTTTGGTACATGCTGAACGGATCGCTGCCATTCTTGAATTTTCCCGACGCAAACGCCAAGGACGTCGGTAGCGATCCCGGCTTATCGACCGTTCCGTGACAGTTGATGCAAAGTCGGTTGTAGATTTTCGCACCACGTTTGTAGCTTTCGTCATCCAGCGAAGAGATCATTCCCGCGTGGTCAATGTCGGACTCGTACTCTGGAATCGTTGCGGCGTATAGTGACCTGGCTGGTTTGAGTTCTCGTTCGCGTTCCGGACCTCCTTCGGCGATTTCGAAAAGGTACTTGCAAATGTCCAGAAACTGCTGGCGGCTGGACAGTAAATTGACAAGTCCGTCTGGCATGAGCGAACGGTCGCTCTGTTCCAGCGTGTCGATGTCTCCCACACTGATCGATTGAATCCCACTTTCGCCAGGAATGCGAATTCGAATTTCGGTGTCATTCTTGGACTCGACGATCCCGGTTTTCACTTGTCCGTCGGTCGTCGTGATCGCGACCGGCTCGAAACCTTTCCGAATAACCTTGGAAGGAAAGAGCAGCGATTCCACGAGATGCAGTTGCGTTGTTTCGTTTCCGAGTTCGCTGAGCTTTGGACCCAACTGCGATTGCCCATCGCTGGCCATATGGCATTGTGTGCAGGTGAGGTAACCTTGGTGAAATAAGACTGCTCCCCTGGCAGCGTCGCCGCCTGCTTGAGCGTCAGCGACGAGCCCTGCGATTGGCTCGGCGCGGAGAGCTGATTCCATTGGCTGTGACATCGCCAACCTGCCGCTCGCGGTGATAGAGATGAATATGAGCGTCCGGAAAACGACAGTTTGAGCAGCTACTGGATTTGACATTGTGTCGAAAGGCCTTGCGATGAAAGAAAAAAATGGACCGGCTAATCGCGATCGCCGCATCAGTAAACTACCATACTCGCATGCTGCTTTCATTGCGTGTTGTCGAATTGTGTTTCCATCGAATCGGAGTTTAGATTTATGACGCGATTGATTATTGGCCTGCTGCTCGTGCTGGTGGTGACAACGAACGGACGCACTGAAGATCGTGCGCCGCTGGATGGAGTGCAGCGTATTGTGTTTCTGGGAGACTCGAACACCTATGCGGGAGCTTTTGTCGCGTACGTCGACGCCGTGCTTCGCCAGCATCACGACGTACAAATCGACATTTTGAACATGGGACTTCCCAGTGAAACTGCCAGCGGGCTGTCAGAGCCAGACCACCCGTTTCCGCGCCCGTGCGTTCACGAGCGGCTTGATCGAGTGCTTGCGAAGTCAAAGCCGGACCTCGTGATAGCGGGTTACGGAATCAATGATGGAATTTACTATCCGTTCTCGGAAGAACGATTCGCCAAATATCGTGATGGTATTTCGCTGCTGGTTAAGAAGGTAAAGGCAAGCGGGGCGGACATCATTTTGTTAACGCCATCGCCGTTCGATCCCAGTCCTCAACGTAAGGCGGGAAAACTTAGACCCGATGGCAGCGACAAATACGCTTGGTTCGCGGTTTACGAAAACTACGATGATGTAATGAGTGCGTACGCGAAATGGATTCTGCAGCAATACGAAAAAACGGTCGACATTCGTACGCCACTTGTCGAGCGAACCAAACGCGGGCAAAAAGATGATTCAGGCTTTGCGTTATCAGGCGACGGAGTTCATTTTAACGACGAA
>JAGQPC010001262.1 GCA_020426925.1 Planctomycetales bacterium
CGGCGGGAAAGTCCATGCCGAGAAAGAAAATGTCACTCCAACCGCTGTGTGAAAAATCCATGCGAACAGAGGTTTGCTCCGTAAGAATCGGATAGTTTCCAGACGCATTCTTTTGCGTTAGCTCCGGACGAAACCTGAGCGGATGGTCTGCGGGATGCCCGATGCGAAACATCCACTGATTACCGCGCACGGTGCGAACGCTACGACGAACTTGATCAGCCAGAGTCTGGAACGCCAGCTCGTGATAAGCCAGAGCCAACGCGCTGGACAGGCCATCGCTTGGCCCAGTCGTTGATTGTTTCTTGAGTAACGTGTCGATCGCTTCAGGAAAACGGCGCTCGAGCAAATGAGAATAGCTTTCGAACGGAATCAGTCCCGCATGCTGTGCAGTCAATCGAGTCGGCGCGTGAAAGCGATGAATCGCCGACAAGAAAAACATCGCTCGGACTCGGTGATAAAGGTTTTCCGAGGCTCGCCAAAACTGGTCGAGTTCATCCGCGAATTCGAGCAGCGTCGCCAATTCAACATTGCCGCACACCGAATCAAGCGAGCGATTCCGAACTTCGTCAACGTCCGATGTAATGATTTCGACAAGTGGATTCGTTTGCGTGGAAATTGCAACACTCATTGTTCTCTTCCCGTCGCCAATAGTTCGACAAGCTCGCTAAGGATTTGATCGCGATCTTGACCTGATAACGCAAGTGCCAATTGCGATCGAAGCAAACCGTACTTCATGCCCATGTTGTGTCGCACACCGCGAACCTGAAGAGCCAAGTAGCGTTCCCGACGCGATAGTTCGGTAAGCGCGTAGGCGAGCGGAGCAGAGAGCGAATTGCCGTTCATGTTCCCTTGCAAAACTTCTGACAGAATCGTCATCACAGTCGGAGTTAAGACGTGCATGCCGAACATGCAGAGGTAATATCCCGATCGTAGCCCAGCGACAATCAGTTCTTGTTCGGCCTGGGTCGGCGTAGGTTTTTCAATGACGTTCGTGATTTCGTAAAGATCGGTTCGTCCAGCGACGCGGCGACCGTTCACAGTTCCAAAATAGG
>JAGQPC010001263.1 GCA_020426925.1 Planctomycetales bacterium
CTCTCGCACAACATGTATGCTGAAAGTGGGGCCGACGGAAACATCAACGAGGCTGATCGCATTGGAAATCTCTTTTGCCGCCCACAAGCGTCCGGCTTCACAACCATCGAGTGTTTGGCGATCTGCCTTTTGCCCATAGCCTGTGTTGCAGCCGTAGACAGGAACTCCCTCAGAAACGTCGTGCATGACTCGATCGTGACAATCCCGAATCCGTTTCTGAATCACGTCATCATTCGAGAGTGCTACGCTTGCGTCATTACGCGCGACGGAAAGAACATCGTTGACCGTGAGGTTCTCACCATCGAGCCTAACGGTGCCCACTGTGTCGTCAAGGCTACGAAACAGTTCGAGGCACGTTGCTTGATTCGTCATCACGCTGTGTTCCTAAATGCGCAAAAGTTGGTCTGCGGTCGATGCGGCTGATCGAACGAATTGTGAATGCGTAGGCGACTGCCTGCTATTTAGAAATCCGCAAAAGAACCACGAAGCGCGACAGGTCGAGCGATTTATTTCAGAAAAAGTGAACTTTTGTGCAATTGAGGAGGTCCGACGCTTCTCGTT
Organism: Planctomycetales bacterium; assembly: GCA_020426925.1. Classification (GTDB taxonomy): domain Bacteria; phylum Planctomycetota; class Planctomycetia; order Pirellulales; family Pirellulaceae; genus JAGQPC01. The sequence goes on from JAGQPC010001263.1 coordinate 562, forward strand.
TGTTTCCCTTCTCTTTTTGTGAAAAGTCGGTCCCGTTCTTGAGAGGCCATCCGGATTGGATTACGGGAAGGCGAGTTTCCCAGTATTTCGATTCTTAAGCACAACGGCCTCTTGAACCGCCGTTGCGCCGCGACGAATTCCTGGCAGACAGCCCTTCTGTTACTTCCGATTCTGTTCGCAACAAAAGGATGAGTCCCATGAGAATCCGACACCCGAAACGTCGACTACGCATCGAATGCCTCGAAGCTAAACAATTGCTGACAGGCGATTTGGCACAGGCATGTACGGAGACACCCTACCTTATCGGCGACGCCAATCGAGATCATCGATTCGATGAAACTGATCTGGTCGACCTGTTTCAGGCCGCCAAGTACGAAACAGGCGAAGCCGCATCGTGGCAGGAAGGCGACTTCAATGCTGACGGTGTGTTTGATTCGAGTGACATCATCCAGGCATTCAAATCGGGTAACTATCGCGCCGAACCCGATGAGATCAGACAACAAATGTGGCCTGATACGATCCCACTGCCTGCTGGATTTGAATCGGAGGGAATTGAATTAGGTAATGGCCACGATTTCTACTTGAGCGGCTACGACTGGTCGGGCACCCTGGCCTCTGCCGGAGCAATCTACAAGGGGAATCTGTGTACGGGTGAAGGCGAGATCATTTCGCCAGCAACCGGAAGGCCGGTGGCTGGACTGTCCTTTGACGCAAGAACGAACCGGCTATACGGAGCAACAGGCGACCCTGGCGTATTCGGAGGAATTCTCACCAATCATGGAGTAAACGTGTATGACGGGACCACCGGCGCACTTCTGGAAGAAGTGGTCTTCGGTGATGGCAGCGTAGCCAACGATATCTTGGTGACGCAGAACGCCGTCTATGTGACCGATTCTGTTAATCCATCGCTGTTCAAAATCCCGTTGGACGACAATGGCAACCGTAACGGCGACTGGGAAAAGGTTGAATTGGACGGCTTTGAGATCACTCGCGAAGGTTTTGGGCTCAACGCCAACGGTTTGGTGAGCGGCGATGCTGATAGCAACGAACTAGTCGTTATCAACATCGGCACTGGTGTCCTTTATCACGTGGATACGACAAGTGGAGCATCCACGTCAATCACGATCAGCGGCGAAG
>JAGQPC010001264.1 GCA_020426925.1 Planctomycetales bacterium
CGATCAGGCAATCCTGGCCGTAGCACCGCAAACACATAAGACGGAACATCTTGGCAAGTCACGTGCAATTGCCGTTGGCCCAAAAGCACAGGCAGTTCTGAATCCGTACTTGATGCGACCTGACGTTGCTTACTGTTTTAGCCCGCGAGAATCGGAAAAACAGCGACGACAAACGAGAAGCGAAGCACGCAAGACGCCAGCCAGCTACGGCAACTGTCCTGGTTCCAACCGCAAAGCATCGCCTAAAAAACAACCGGGGTTGAAATACGATGTTGCGTCTTATCGAAAAGCCGTGCAGAGAGCATGCAAAATAGCGAAGGTAGAACAGTGGACGCCGAACCAGCTGCGCCACACGCGAGGTACCGAAGTCCGAAAAACACACGGATTGGAAGGCGCACAAGCGGTCTTGGGCCATTCTACGGCAGATACAACACAAATCTATGCAAAGTTGGAATTGGAACGAGCGGTGGACATTGCTCGGCAATCCGGCTAGTTTGAAACTCGAGTTTGCGGGATTGATCCCCCGCACAATCTGACCGGCTGCCGTCTTATTTCCTTTCTCGGTGGTCGGTCGGATTGGCTCGACCAACGAAAGGAATATCTGATGGACGCATTCGAATTTGTGGAGCGATATCATTCCAACCTGAGCAAAGAAGAACAAGGGCGTATGATTGTCGCGATCATGGAGCGACAAGCCTATTCGAAGAGGTTTAATGAAGCTGCGAGTGACTCTTGGTGGGCCGAAAACGGACTTGAATGGCCCGGCGCCGATACGGATCAGTGGCGATACTTAGCAGCGAAAGCAGGAATCCCGAATGATGTTGTAGAGGCTGCGATAGGGGCGATAAATACGGAGGCCGGGCAGCCATGGGACCCGGCGAGGCTGTTCAAACAGATCAAAGTGAATTGGCCCTCTGACAACGATATTCAAACGTCACGGGAAACGCCGATTGTTCAAATCCCGCTAATCACAGTCGCCGGGCTCGCCATAATCGTCGGGGACGAGTCAACTACGGTGGAACAAATCGTGGCCGATTACTTCGCTCAACTCATCCAAGAATCTATGGGGAAACCTGTCGAACTTCCGATTAGAAAGGATCGAGCTAAAAAGAAAACGCCGGAGCATCTACTCCGATTAATCATCCCAGGAAATGGGAAGCCTGACCGGCTGAACATGAGTTTGGTTAGGGTTGTCTGATATTTTGGCGTAGGGTTCCCCGCTTGCTGGCGTAGGGTTCACCAAATTAAATCACTTAGCTTCTGTCTTTGTTGGCAATTCAATGCACTGCAGAGACAGGAGCTATTTTTATGGGCAAACTGAAGAACCTATACCCAATTAGCCACGTGCCAAAGCGTGTGTCGGAAATTACCGATGGCACGAAGAAAGTGCACACATCTACGACACATCGTTGGCGTCAGCGCGGGATCAAAGGCATTAAGCTGCGCACCATCATGATTGGCGGCGACCGCTATTGCTGCGACGAATGGCTGCTTGAATTTTTCGAGGCTACGACGCGAGCCAAGGACAAAACCACCGGCGAAAACATTCGTCAAGGTCGTCTAACTGCACAGCGCGAGCGTGAAATCGAACGAGCTGAACAAGAACTCGACGAAGCTGGGGTGTAGCGATGACATACGCAAGCACAAACGATTTCGGCGGTTTCTCAATCGTGACCGTCAAAGTCATAGAGCGAGTCGACCAGACTGAGCCGCTTCACGCACCCGAGGACCATCTCTTTCGCGTTCGGTTTGGCAGCAGGACGTTTTTGAGGCGACGGCATGAGCTGCGATTCATGGAGCGAGACGAGTTTCCTGACCAGGATCTGAGGCCAGCATGATTCAGCTCGAGCTATTCGATTATGAAAGCACTGAGCTGCAAACGGAACACGAAGACGACTAACTCTACCATGTCGCATCACATCAGCGGCGTGGCAGAAGGCGATGGAACGATATCACGGCACGACCGAAATGCCTTGATACCGCCGGTGGATTCGCG
>JAGQPC010001265.1 GCA_020426925.1 Planctomycetales bacterium
GGCTTATTGTTGCAACGGGTGGCAAGTCGCTGTTGGTGGCACTGGACAAAGCTTCCGGTGAGTCCGTGTGGGAGACACCCAATCCGGACAAACAAATGATGTCCCATTCGTCGATTGCGGTTTGTGAAATAGGCGGAGTTCGTCAATACACATATTGCACGCTCAGCGGTTTGTCAGGAGTCTCGGCTGAATCCGGCGAGCTGCTCTGGACGTTTCCGTGGAAGTTCAATACGGCTGTCGCGCCTAGTCCTTTATTCTTGGGCGACGGTCGCTTTCTGTTGACCAGCGGCTACCACGCTCAAACAGTTGTTTGTCAGGCCACGGTAAAAGATGGAGCATGGTCCGCAGCCGAAATCACTGCTTTTGAACCGCCCCCACGAGGTTGGAATTCGGAGGTGCATACCCCGATCTTTTACCGCGATCACATCTACGGTATCGGCAAGGTACGTCGTGGTATGTGGACCTGTCTGGATCTAGAAGGAAACGAGTTGTGGACGAGCGGACGTGAAGCCACTTTTGGCATGGGCGGGTACGTTTTGGCCGATGGACTCTTTTTTGCGCTGGATGGAAAAACGGGAGCACTTCGGTTGATCGATGCGACGGCCGACGAGTATCGCCAACTCGCCGAAGCGTTATTGCTTGCGGGACCAGATGTTTGGGCTCCGCCTGTGATCTCGGGTGGCAAGCTACTGATCCGAGACCTAGGCAAGCTTCTCTGTCTGGACGTATCCGCCGGAAATGCTCCGTCGCCCACGGATTCGACGCAGACTTTGACCCAGTCGGTTGACTCACTCGGTGGTGGGTAGGAGAGGAGATGGGTGATGCATTTGTCTCATGTTGCCACCATCGCAGGCACCAACGAAGGCCCCTTGCGTGCCCAGCGTCTCGCGGCAATTGCTGTTGATGCCCATGACCGTCTGTTTGTTCTCGGTGCTAAACGAGTGCAACGCTATTCGTCAGATCGAACGCCCGAACACGAATTCAGCGTTGACGGATCATGCTGGTCGTTGCTCACCGATGCTGATTACCTCTGGATTGGCCTGAAAGGCGGCATTTGCCGCTATGACCTCAGTGGCGAACGCGTGGGCACGGTCATCGGCAGCGACCATCTGGGCCGTGTCACAGCGCTCGCAATACTCGACGATGATCTGTTCGTCGCAGATGCTACCCATCGGGCTATCTATCGATATTCGCGCAATGGTGAACGAATTGGTGAGATCGGTGCCAAAGTTAACCGCCGTGGCTTCATGATTCCCAACGGATTGTTGGACCTAGCGCGAGATCCAAATGACAACACGATTGTCGTGGCTCATTCGCAGAAGAGTCGCGTGGAACGCTATAACCTTGACGGGGCCCTTGTCGACAAATGGGGGAGATTTGGCATGCATGCGCCACAAGACTTCGGGGGCTGCTGCAATCCAACGAATATCGCCACGGCAGCGGACGGCATGATTGCGGTGAGTGAGAAGGCACCGCCACGGATCAAGCTCTACGATTCTAAAGGCCAATTCCAGCATGTCACGGATACCGATGTATTCGACCCTAACACCAAGAATATTGACTTGGCGTTTGACTCGCGAAATCACCTTTACGCGAGCGATCCAAGGCGTCGCGTGGTCGAAGTATTCGAGTTGACTCGCGACGAAAGTGAGAAATCATCATGAGTGACACAAATCGGCGTGATTTCCTGAATACCTCCGGCCGGTTGGCGTGTGCGTTCACCATTGGTGGCGTTGGTGCGACTCTGGCGCGCCGAGCTTGTTCGCAAGACACCTGGGCGATCGTTCCCAATCAGTGTGTGAATATCAAGCTGGGTGTGACAGGCGCGGAAAACGTTTGCGAGGCATGCGCGACGAGTTGCGTACTACCGCTTTCCGCAGTTCGAGCTGTCAATGATCATTCCCAGTGCGGTCGTTGCTGCATTTGTCCGGCCTACTTTGATGTCATGAGTCCGGTGGGGCCGGACGGACTGCCGACTAAGAAACTCTGCCCGCAAGATGCGATCCAGCGAACGGCGATCGGCGAGGTAGAAGAGTACGATCCGCTCAACAACTTCTACGAGTACACGATCGACGAAGAAAAATGCAACGACAATGGTCGCTGCGTGATGGA
>JAGQPC010001266.1 GCA_020426925.1 Planctomycetales bacterium
GTTGGAAACGCGGCCTGGCGTGAACACTATGGGAACTGATGGTCCTCGACTTTCGTCCGGTTGCGTCGTCAGTTATCTATTGTTTGTCTCGCATCTTCCGGAGTCCAACGATGGATCAAACACCTGAATTCGAAGGAACTGTCAACGTATACTGCCCAGGCTGCCGAACCACATCATCGTTTGATGGAAGGCATCTAGGGGAATTCGCGCCTTGCCCACAGTGTGGCCTATCCATCGGAATTGAACCCTCTGATGAAACAACAGTCGACGTAGAGAAAACGCCCTATGAATTTGCGTGCGACAAACAGCAAGAGTCAAACCGCAGGTTTCGTGAATCGAAGGATCTGATGCGGGTGGAATTTCGCGTTTTCCGACTGCAAATGCTGACCACTTGGGAGGGGCTATGTCAACAAGCAGCTGATTTCGCGAACTCGCTTCCACCGGACTCCCTGATCAATATTAGTCACTCGAGTGGGCAAGGCATTGGCAGCACTGCCGTTACGATTTGGTATTGGACGAGAGTTTCGCGCGACGATTGGGACCGCTAACTCGCCAGCTATACCACACAGTTTCACCTATTCCCGCGATCTCAGACTGCGAAAGCGGCTCACGGTCGCGTCGACCAGCTGGGGTCCGACAAACTCGAGTTTCGACGCTTGTAGCACGAGTACCATCAGAACGGCGGCGTCGCCGGGTCGTCCAATCTTGATCTAGCGGCGGCGGACGAGAACCAGCACTCCCGCGACCATCAGGACAAGACTTGAAGGTTCGGGAACCACCATCAGCCCGCCATTGCGAGCGCCGCCTTCATAACCTCCACTTGCAAACGCAGCGACAAAATCTGAACTTCCGAATAGCCCATCGCCATTCCAGTCACCTTCGGACCATGTGGCAGCTTGGCCCGTTTCGTATTTTGCTTTCGTGAAAACGGCGACAAAGTCTGCACTATTGAACTCGCCATCAAAATTAGAGTCGCCAATAAACGTGTTTGAAAGCTGTTCGACCCATACTTTCCGGTCTTCAAAATCGACATCACCATCCTCGTCTAAATCGAACGCGGCGTCGCCAGAAATCATCGCAGCCGTCAAAAGATCTAAGTCGTTGACATCGCGTGATCCGTTGTTGTTAAAGTCTCCAGGAACCATAACAGATTGAACGGGATCATATGCTCCGTCGAGGTCGTAGCGAACGTATTCGATTTCTAATTCCTCGAAGATAAACGGTGCTAGGTCATTTGCGTTTGTGCAACAGTCGCCCACAATCAAGCGATTGTTTCCCGTCGCCGCCTGCGCGAAGAATCCGTCGTCGCCGACCAGCTCGCCATCGCGGAACATGAAGTAAAGATCTTCGTCGGCATCATATGTCATGCGGAACGTGTGGAATCCGTCATCATTCACGCGTTCGTCAAGTATCTCGCCTGGACGTCCGAACGATTGAATCGAATCTTCTTGAACGACGGCGATTCCTCGCTGAAACCCATCGGCTGCCCACATCGTGAATCCGTTATTTACAGGGTCTCCGTCAGGTTCGGTACCAATTAGATGTGCTCGAATTTCAAACGTAAACGAAATGCTGCCTCCATCGACACCGTCTTCCCACGGAGAGTCTTCTGTGTCTTGCTGAATCCAGAAGTTTCGATTGTCCGGAGTCTGTTTAAGCACGATATTGCCGCGCTCGTTCAGTTCGATCGAGGCGCCATCGAGCAAGTCTCCGGCGTTGACATCACCGGCCACGCTCCAGTCGTTCTGGAAATCCGCGCCGTCAAAGATGTCGGCCCCGTCGTACTTAAAATCGAAGTCGGCCGAATCGAGTTCCGCTGCGGAACAAGTATTCGAGATAGCTACGCAGAGGAACACTGCTGGTACGATCAATGATGCTTTCATCGTTTATTCTCCCGTGTGATGTCGTGCAAATCATATGTTAGAAGAGACAGAGCCACATCGTGCAACCATTTTGGGCTCTGATTCGTTTTTTCCTGAATCGTTCCTGAGGCCTGACTGCCTTGAGCTGCCTGAACAAAGCCGGCGTCTTGAAAGGCCAGGACCAGATCGCTGGTTCCGAAGTCGCCATCTCCGTCCCAATCTCCATCAGCCCAGGTTGAGTTCCCTTGAATGTCATCTTCGTATTCGGCGACCTGGAACACAGCTAACAGATCCGAGGAATCAAATACCAAATCGAGATTGGAGTCTCCGAAACTCGTTCCTATCAAGTGCTTTACCAAAAAACGTAAATCAGAAAAACCGACAGCGCC
>JAGQPC010001267.1 GCA_020426925.1 Planctomycetales bacterium
TGTGCTGTACGGCCGAGTCCACGAACGTGTCGACGGGCAAGCCGCATTTTGGATCAACGATCCTACTGCAGAAATCCACCACGATCATGAAGGTCACGACGCGGAAAACTGCGCCTTCTGTAAATCGCAAAAGGAAAACAGCGTTAATTCAACCGCCGTCGTTCAGCTCGTGGACGACAAGAATGAGCCGATCGCAATCGATTCAAGACTCCTCGGCGTCGAAAAAGGTCAAATGGTCGTTGTCAAAGGCGAAGCCGATTACGACAAAACTTTGGATGTTTTAACCGTCAACGTTCGCGGTAACGGCGTGTACATTCGCCAATAGTTCAATGTGTTCGGTTAAAACGCTACCTGTGGCCTTCTCACAAGAATGAGGGCTTATGCCGCTGGGTGCCGAGAACTCGGCGGGCGATGTCCCTGAACTCTGTGCGGCGATCTCTGTGCACAGCAAAATAGTTGGTCGTCCTGCGCGGATACCAATGGCTTTCAAGGAATCCTTCTTCTGAAAGACCATTGTCATTGTGACCGAGGCGATTTGGCACAACGATAGCGTAATTACGTTGATCGAAGTAATGAAAAAGGTCCGTTTTCTCATACGGCGAGTCATCCCGGTTCAGACCACTTTCGAACATGACCGTGGGAAAGGTGCGCGACAAAACGCCAATAGCCCCACGAAGCGCCCCAAGTTCGGCACCTTCGATGTCGAGTTTGATAACGTCAACATCGGCATCACTTGGGATTAGGTCGTCTAATCTAATCGCTTGATCTGGACTCGGATTTCGCGGATGCGGCCCGCGCTGTCGCCGGGGGAAATCAGCGAGCTGTAACCCGTGTGCTGCGTGTCAATGAAAAACGTGGTCTCACCAACTTCTTATCCCACCGCACATTCGTGTAATACGATCTTCGGGAACTTGTGTCGAAGCGCTTCCGCATTCTCTGGAATCGCTTCGGCCGCGACAATTTTCACTGTGGAATCGTATTTCTGGACGGCCGATATGACATTCCCAATGTGCGCACCGATATCCAGTAAAGTCATACCAGCCTTGCAGATCGAGGCAACCAACTGACCAGCAAGCTGATCATTGGCGAGTGTGCCCACACGGCCGAGATATCGCCGTGTGGACTAAGTCCACTTTCTCCCTCGAGAACATTGCAAAGCGTCCAAGCCGGTTACCGAGGAGTCTCTGCTTTAGATTCATGCGGTTCCGCCGTTCGAAAATGGCCACTTGCTACAACGCTAAAGGCCACTGGCGACGATGAGAGTATCTCGACCTCTGATTTCGCCAAACTTCGCCGCACCGTCTCGCGTCGTGTTTGACAATGGCGCGACCGGACCTCCAGAGGGCATTTGACGCATCGAACTCAATTTGTCAAGTATTAGATATATAGCGATCGTCTGAATGCTGAATCGTCCTTGGAGGATCATTCAGTAAAGCGTATACATACACCTATGTTGCAAACCTTCAATGAAAAAAACCGAGATTTAATCGTTAACATCAACGGCAAGCTCGTCCATCGCGACGAAGCGGGCGTCAGCCCCTTCGATTCTGCCGTTCAAAACGGCGATGCGGTGTGGGAAGGACTTCGAGTCTACCCGCAGGGCATATTTAAACTTCAAGAACACATCGACCGCCTAGAAAAATCGGCAGCGATGCTGCAGTATGCAGGCGTTCCCGATCGTTCGAAGATTCTGCACGAAGTGTATCGGACGTTGTCTGCCAACAACATGCAATCCGATGTTCACATTCGGCTAACAGTCAGTCGCGGTTTGAAATACACGTCGGGCTTGGATCCCAGGATCAATACGAAAGGTTGTTCGCTGATTGTGTTGGCCGAACACAAACCTCCGGTCTACGACAAAACCGGCATTCGATTAATTACTGCAGTTCACAGACGACCTGCTCGCTGCGTTTTGGATCAACGGATTCACTCGTCCAACCAACTGACATCGATTTTGGCGAAGTTAGAAGCCAATGCTGCCGACGCCGATGATGCGTTGATGCTGGACACTCGAGGCTATCTTGCCGAAACCAATGCAACGCATGTCTTCCAAGTAAAAGATGGCGTCGTCGAAACGTCGACATGCAACGCTTGTCCGGAAGGAATTACACGAGCCACGGTGCTGGACATCTGTCGACGCAACAACATTCCGTGCAACGAACGAGATATTCCTCATCGAGAACTATTCGAAGCTGATGAGTTATTCTGCACGGGCACGATGGGTGAACTCGTTCATGTCCTGTCACTTGACAATCAACCGATCGGAATGGGGAACCAATCTGAATCTCAACCCGGCCCCATGCTAAATCGGCTCAACGAACTTTTCGCCAGAGAAGTTGAAATTGGCTGCACGCCGCTTGAAGAGCTAAACGCCGAGTAACCCACGATCACCAGCTTTGAACGAACCGTTACGAGGAAAGCAACAACATGAGATTCAAAAACACGTTTGTCGAATCGCTTGGATATTGCGTTCCGGACGAAGTGCTCAGCAGTGACGAGATTGAAGATCGGCTCGCGCCGTTGTACGAACGACTTCGTTTGCCCCAAGGGCGTCTGGAATTGATGACCGGAATTTCCGAGCGGCGTCTATGGCCCGAGGGCATGCTCCCGAGCGACAAAAGCATCGAAAGCGGCCAACAAGCGATTGAGGCAGCTGGAATTGATCGAGCACGTATCGGTATCCTGATTCACGCTTCCGTCTGCCGCGATCATTTAGAACCAGCAACTGCGTGCCGAGTCCACCATGAATTGGGGCTTCGCAAGGACTGCATGATTTACGATGTATCGAACGCCTGTTTGGGTTTAATGAATGGTGTCCTGCAAATTGCCAACATGATCGAGCT
>JAGQPC010001268.1 GCA_020426925.1 Planctomycetales bacterium
AACGACTTAAAACGATCAAGCGTAGCACGCAATTTGCCGTAAGTTGATTATTCCGACGGAGCTCGCTGGTGATGGGATACGTTGGGGATATGGCGACTCGCGCTGACCTACTAAGCCATACCGTACAGAAAACGAACGGCGAACCCGTAGGATCGATTCTAAGCGTGGTGAATCTTGGAGATGAGGTTTGGGTCGCGAACGGAAGTTTTTTTCAACCTGAGGAAACGTCACGCCACTGAGAGGTATTCAAGTTGAAGATTCGAAAGCGCTCTATGATTCACCGGCAATTTTTCCACGCAACGTTTTCAACTTCTTGGCAGCATACTGCTCCATCCGTTTTACAAAGACCTTTGCTGGCTCCTGGGCTCCACCATCGTTTCGAATTTGGCTCAAGGCCTTTTGAATAACTGGATATTCAATCTTGGCTGCAACGAGCTGGTAGTACTTGAGACTATGGCTATCGCCAAGCGTTGTCGTGATCTCGTCGGCAACTATCATGGTCTGCTCTTGGGGCTGTTTGAGGTTAGGCAGCAGCCGTAAATGTGATTTTTTCTCAGAACCGTTAACGGAGTTGTCTAACTGTTCTGCGTTAACATTGTGGGTGTCAACTTTAGACACGGGCGTGGCGTTTTCTGACACACGGGGTGTGTCAGTTTTAGACACGGGGGTAAGCTCGGGTCGCGTGTCTGTCAAAACTAGTTCGTACGTGGTCGGCTCGTCCCCTTTCTCGATAGTTCGCCGTTTAGTGCGACGGATCATGTCGAGCGATTCGAGCTTCCGTACAGCACGAACCACGGTCGACTTGCTGAGACCGGTTCCCAGATCAAGTTGCTTACCCGAGCGAGTCTTGATCCCACCGACCATTTGGCTAATAGAAATGCTGTCACGCTCTTTTTTGAAACCAAATGTGCGGCGAAAGATGTACAGCAGCACCTTGTTTTCGTTTCCGGACAAAATCGGCATAACCGAGTCAAAATAATTGTCGGGAACTTGCGTTGAACGCGGGCTATAGAAACCTTTGAAGCCTTCCAGCTTTGGCATATTGCGGATACGGATGAAGGATCGTTTGTTTTCCCGTGTTTGTTTTTGCTCGCTACTCTGCGATCAGTATACAGCAGGCACGAATCTGTGCGAGTTGAATCCAGAGTTGGCAAAAAACCAAATCCGCAAAGCTGCCTAGGTATCGAATCTGGGAAGCGGAAACGAGGAAAGACAGCAAGTCAGCATTGATGCGAAGTTGAATTTGGTGAAGTGCGGAAATGAATTGAATACAGAATGGCAGATGTGCGGGAGTGCCAACATTTCAGGATGCCAGAAATGATATTTTTGTAGTAGCGATGATTCGCTGAATTGTGGAAAAGCAGAATCGGGATCTGTGTTATGCTTCTCGCATGGTCACGATCGCGGTTTGC
>JAGQPC010001269.1 GCA_020426925.1 Planctomycetales bacterium
GCGGCGAGGCGTTATCGTCCGAGGACCAGGATCGAATCCGAACTTGAACCGCCAGCGTACCGACGGAATGACAAAAACGGCGATCAGCAACGCAATCAGCACCCACAAAAGAGTCGTGCGACGGCGAAGTTGCTCGATGGCGGCGTGGGAATCTTCGATGGGAAAACTCATTCGTTCAATCCTGATCGGAATCGGAATATCTACGCACCAGGATAGCGGCGATCCAGCACTGTGTTAATGGCGACAGGTGCGGCTGAGCAGCGTGGTGGTCGCCAGGATTACTTCTGCGTTTTGAACGCAGATATTGCAACTTTAGATCGCAAATTATTCGATCACGTACCAGTTCATCGCGTTTGGCTGTACTGTAACCTGCAGATCGATCGAGTAGTCTCGAGAAAGCATCAACTCCTGAATCCGTTCATCTTTTTCTTTCACAGTTACACGATTTGTCAGTCCCGTGTAATAAAGATTCACTCGCAGTGATTTTGAAATCTCAACACCGGTCGGATTATAGACAAGCAGCATGCCCTTTCTTGACAATTGCGGATTCGCGTGCAGGATCCAATCGAGATTTCGCCCGTCAGCACGTTGCCCGTGAATCACATCGCTTTCCAAGATGTCGCGGTACTTCTTGAACCAGTTGACTTTCTTTCGAAGCATGTCTTTCGTGCGCGGCGTGTCAAACAGGCGAGGTCCTCGGAAACACGCTTGCACACCGGCGCCCAGATTGGCTTGTATCATCTGCTCGTAATGATCCAGATGATAGTCCAGCGGCTCAATAGTCGCGGCCGCGCCGCCTCCGTGGTATTCCGAAAGCGGTACAAACATCCAACCCATCGAGGGTGTTTTGTGCCAAGTGCCGTCGTATATGTTTTGGCGAGTATGGATCAATTGCATTTCGCGCGGCAATGACCAATTGACCTCGCGATAACCCATTCCACATTTGTTGCTGCCGTTTAAGAAGTAGAAGTCCGGAGCGTTGACATAGATGCCTCGTTCACGACACAATTGATAGAACCGATTAGCGATCCAGCCTTGTACCCATCGCGAATCCTGCTCGCCTTTCTGCAAAGGCGGCCGAGCTGTCACATCGACGTCACCAGGATACGGTCCCTCATGTTCGAGCAACGTAAATCCCGTTCGTTCAAAGAAACGACGTAGCTTTTCGTAGTAGGTGACTCCCCACTCGCTCGTTAGCGCTGGGCAGTTTCCGTGCGTGATCTCGACGTCACTGGGCGGAACGATATCGTTGCCGTTTCCGATTCGCCTGCTGGAGAGCAAGGAGTAACCGCCGATCTCGACGTTTTTCGTTCGCGCGTAGTCCGCAATGTCTTTCCATTGTTGGATGTAGTCGTCCGAGTCGTTTTCGATATTGAATCCACTGCCAAAGCTGAGAATGATCATTTCGAAACCAACTTCGGACGCGTTGTCGATCGCTTGCCGAACCGCCTCCGGTTTCGCGATCCGCATGTGATGCATCAGCGGGTTTTCCGTAACCCAAGGCGCAATCGTGCGATACATCTTCCGCAGCGATAGACTTCGACGCTCCCGTTCTGTGCTGTCGTAAAGTAGCTCGAATGCTCGCACACTAGTGAACGAGTCGAGTGGTGCAATCGTTTGGGCTGGGCCGTATGTCGGCTCAACCGCGAGCAAGCACGGCGTTTCCCGCTTGTAGTTCACTTGCGTTGTGTAGTCGGGATCTGGCCGCCAATGAACGATGTGCCGATTCGCGTTCTCGTGTAAGAATCCTCCGAATGCAAAATCGGTTTCGACGTGAATCGATTCTGGATGAGGTATAGGAACGCCTTCGCGAGTCTCCACTCGGCTGTCATATTCAATGACTCCGAGGAGTTCTGATGCAAAATGGTCGATTGTGATTGGTTGATTCGATCGGTTTTCAACCGTAAGCCATTTGCAAAAGACGGGCACGCCATCGTAGAGTTCGTAATGAACAAACACGCGAAAGTCAGGAGATTGATTCTCACTGTCACTCGTAGGTGGAGCAAACTCGAGAGTCACTTTCTTGCCAGGCGGAGGCCATGCCGTGTTCGGTGCATGATGACGAACTCTCTTCCATTCAAACCTCGCTTCTGGCTCGCCGATCTGATGCCCGACAAAACGAAGCGAATTCGCCGCTGGGTTCATATCTTCGAGCCACTCTTCGCGCAAGTAGGCGTGGTTCGGTTGCCCGCTCAATCCGCCAACGTCGTAACGTTTTCCATTGATTGTGACAATCGCTTCGGGCTTTACGGATCGCAGTAGACTCTGACCGTCGCACGACAGTCCAATCGTTGCCGCCGCTGGCCTGTTCAAAAGAAACGTACGACTGGCAATCCCGTTGCTCAACTGGTATCTGTTTGCAGATCGCTCGACACTGCTGAATTGCGATTTGTATTCTTGCGGATCGATCAACCACGGCGATCGCATTAAACGTTG
>JAGQPC010001270.1 GCA_020426925.1 Planctomycetales bacterium
GTCTCTGGTGAGCTTGTCTCAGCACTTCCTGCAGTGACAAGTGCTGAGCCACCAATCCCCGTCATGGCGGAAAACGAGCCTGATCCACCGCGAAGGTTTAGCGTTTCCGTAGCTTCTGGCGTCTGGAGCGATACTCCGCTTGGCAGCGTAAAATCAAAGTAGAACTCATAGTTCAACAGCTTGTCTGAACCTGGGTACTTCTCGAGCAGAATCGGAACATCCGTTGTTGGCGACGAAAAAAAGAAATCCGCAGAGGCACTTGAAACGATCGCGCCTACGGCGATCAAACCTGCAGTCAAATATCGCATGACCGAATTTCCCGGGTGTGTTTGCGCTAAAAACCTTAGTGACCAGTATATTCACTAGCCGTACTCTGTCTATTGAATTGCGTGAAAAGTATGAAAACCTGAACCGTTCGTAACGATTTGGATATCACCTGCCCACCGGACCCAATAAGAATTCGTTAAGGAGGCCCTAATCCAGCAGACATTATCGAGGCTCTGGCTAGAATGGAAACAGCTAGGAGTATCCATGCATCGTTATTTTAACGTTGACCGAACTGACGAAGCGATTATCGCTCAGATTGTCGATGCGCATCTTAATGGTGCTGCGCTGGCCGATTTTATCAAGCAAGAATTGCTTGAGATGCTAGATGAGGACCAGCCCAAGACATTGATCATCGACTTTCAGAATGTGAAGTCGGTCTCGTCTTCCATGATCAGCAGCTTTCTTCAGATCTCAAATCGGATGAGGTCATCCGACGCTAGGCTAGTGTTTTGTGCCATGTCTGAATCGCTGCGAAGTATCTTCAAGACGCTGAAGTTAGACGGTTCAGTCTTCCTGATTGTGGATTCGGTGGAGGAGGCGCTTGATAGCAAGCAACGATCGTACTTTGACGCCAGTGGTAAGTACTCTCCGCCCGACGACGAGCTTGCCTGAACCGCGTGCGACCTGTCTAATTTGGTTGGTTCCTTGCGGCTTCGACGCGCGCAGCAATTTACCGGGCGACATAAATCGGGCGTAATTGATGATTAGAGTTTTGGTTGTAGACGATTCTCGCGCCGAGCAGCAATTGGCAGGTGCGTGCGTGAAGAAATGCGACGCCGAGCCCATGTTTGCATCAGACGGCAATCAGGCGCTGACAATTCTCGCGACAAACCGCCCCGACGCCGTGCTGACGGACTTGCGAATGCCCGAAATGGATGGATTGGAGTTGGTTCAACGCGTCCGAAGAGACTACGCCGACATACCTGTCATTCTCATGACGGCATTCGGCAGCGAAGACATAGCGGTTCAAGCATTGCAGGCTGGCGCCGCTAGCTATGTTCCAAAGAAGAGCTTGGTGCGCGAGTTGCCGCGTGCGTTACGAGTCATTCAGTCAAATGCGATCGTGAATCAGCAACGCGACCTGGCCAAGTCCTGCGTTCAGTGCGCAAAATGGGATTTTGTTCTGGGCTACACGCAAGGCGAGGCGGAAGCGGTCGTTACCTTTCTGCAAGACGTCCTCGCTCGTCTGAATGTTTTCGACAAAGCCGAACTGTGGCAAATTTCCACGGCGCTCACCGAAGCCCTTTCAAACGCGATCGACCATGGCAACTTGGAACTCGATTCGGAGCTAAGAGAATCGGCGGGCGACGAATTTCGGCGGATTGGCATCGAACGGTCAAAGGCTTTGCCATACCGCGACCGACGAGTTTACCTCAGCATGTCGCTTAGTCCCGATGAGGTTCGTTACATGATCCGAGATGAGGGCAACGGATTCGATCCGACGACTTTGCCCGATCCAACGGACCCCGAAAATCTGCACAAGGCAAGCGGTCGAGGATT
>JAGQPC010001271.1 GCA_020426925.1 Planctomycetales bacterium
TGAAGGGGAGCAGATGGTGCTCGCACATGCTGCAAAAGCTGATATCGCGAACGAGCACGACCTCGTCGTATTTCTCAGTAAAGAACTTCTTCAAATGTTCACGCGGATCAAGATGCAGTCCGCTGAACATTTCGGCGTACATGCGCGAAACTCGTGCTGGCGTTTCCTGCAAACCTTCTCGGTCCGGATTTTCACCCACGGCCGCCAAAATCTCG
This sequence comes from Planctomycetales bacterium, assembly GCA_020426925.1. Lineage (GTDB taxonomy): Bacteria > Planctomycetota > Planctomycetia > Pirellulales > Pirellulaceae > JAGQPC01. The sequence continues at coordinate 216 of JAGQPC010001271.1, forward strand.
CGGACCGCAGCTTCAATGCGTTTTAGATCAACCGGAAACGGCTCTTCATTGTTAGACATGATCCCTCGGCTTCCATACATTCTGTCGAATCCCATATCGTAAGGAACATCAGGTATTTCGACGAGGGTGAGCTACGTCGTTCTGACCAGTACGGGGGACTTCCAGTTCGTCCCTGCAAAGCCAGTAAGTTTTTTGGAACAAATCGCCGGTTTGGCTCGTCATACTGGATAACCAAGATTTACCGGGCCGTAGCGAATATTCGGGCGTTGCTCCAGGAAATCCGACTAACCCTGCGTTTCAAACGTTCCGAGCACGATGTGAGAAACATCATTCGAGTGGAGCTGATTTGCCAGCCAGGGTGCCCGGATGGTAAAAATGGGACTTGCGCATACACATCAGTCATTACATTCTGCACGCAAGCGTTGAAAACGAGCAGGGGCGAAAATGAACAGGATTCTGGCGAAGTTCCGTCACATGTTCTTGCGCGCTGCCCTTGCTTCTATTATTGCTGGCGCGTGTACTGCTACCGTAGCCGCTGATCTCGTGGATTTGGGCGAATATACGCTCGACCACAAACAGCTAAAGGACGCCGTCTACGGACGAGGCTTCAACATCGGGCTGAACGAAAAAGCGATCGACAAGCTGATGGAGATCCAGCAGTTTCTGCAGGCCGGTCGGTGGGTGAAAGCGTTTCGGATTATTGATGCCGATCGGCAGTTGTGGGCAGGAAAACAAGTTCCTCGCCAAGACGGATTCACCCTGCCAGTCGACGAATTCCTGGCTCGGCTTGTGGCAAGCTTGCCGGCTGAAGCACGCGAAGCATTCGAAACTTATTTTTCAGCTCGAGCAAAACAGCTGCTGGCTCAAGCGAACACTCTGGCTCCGGCTGAAGAAATAAAAGAGTTGCGTCGACTGCAGGCATATTACTCTTTGACTCCGGCAGGATCGGAATCAGCGAACCGTCTTGGCGACGCCTACTTTGAACAAGGCCGATTTCGCCAAGCGGCTTTCGCGTGGGAAACCCTGGTCCGCGATCAAACGCTCGATTTGGACTTCGAAAAACGCGTGTATGCGAAATTGGCGATTGCGTATTTTCGCAGTAGCAATGCCGAAAAGCTCGCGCTGACGCTAGAAGTTTTGAACCGAAGATTCAGCGGCGAATCTTTCAAGTTTGGCGCCGAATCACTTTCGGCGGACGAGTTCATTGCGAAGTTTGACAGCATCAAACCAAAATCGCGTGACTCGAATCAAAGCAACGCGGCGGTGGCGGCAAGGTTGCCTCGCAAGAACGCGAAACCGGTTTGGTCGGTTGATTGGTTAACCGACCAACGCAAATCGGGACAGCCTGCGGCGATTCCTGACGTTCGACTTGTTGGTGATCGTGTCTACGTAAATCACGGTTGGGCGACGGCATCTTATCTGCTGAAAAATGGCGAAACAGCGTGGCTGTCCGGACTAGAGAGGCGCCAAGGAAGTCTGTTGAATCTAGTCAAACGAGTCGCACAGCAACAAATCGGAGTCCCAGTTGCAGATCCCAGTCAGGCGCAGATAGGGCCAGCCGAACGTCAACAAGCAACTTTGAATGATTTGACGGTTGTCCAGCGAATCGACCAGAAAAAAGTGACAACGCTTCAGGCATTCCACACGTCATCCGGAAAACTCGCCTGGACTACTTCCGAAAACCAAGAGTTTAAACTGACGGGAAACATCGTTGCGTTTAACGAATCGATCGTTGCCGCCGCGTACAGCACGACATCTCAAAATGAACTTCATCTTTTGTTTTACGACTCGGACGGAAATCTAGATTCGTCGCAGCGATTGGGAACGGTTGTCGGCATCAGCAATCCGTACTATGGCAACTCCGTGCAGCCATCGCCTGTATTGGTAGCTTATGACCAGTACGTGTTGGTGATGCCGAATGATGGAGCCGTGATCGCGATCGATCCGGAATCCGAAGGGAAAATCGAGTGGATTTATCAGTTCTCACCGGCTCGCAAAACGGCGGAACAGGGTGCGATGGTATTTTGGAGCGGGATGCCTCGGCCAAAAACCTACATCCGACCGTCGGCCGTTGTTCATGACGGGATTTTTTATTTCCGCGACGATGAAGATCATATTTTGCACGCACTCGACCCGGGCAAGCGTAAAGTCTTGTGGGCTCGGCCGATGAACCGAGACGCACAGATCCTGGGAGTGGACAATCGATTTGTGTTCGTGTTAACGAAGGAGTTCGATAACGCTCATACTTTGCAAATGATTGATCGAGACACGCACGAGCTGGTATTTTGTCCGCGATTGCCAGAAATGGTAAGCCCTGAATTTGTCGTCGGCGATGAAACGGTTTTGGTCTC
>JAGQPC010001272.1 GCA_020426925.1 Planctomycetales bacterium
TGGTGGTCGTTTTCGAAGACCACGTCGACACCGTAGTGCTCGAACAGTCCGGACCAATATTTGCGGATGTCTTCTACGTCGTCTTTGACCAGCGTGCCAAATGCGGGGCGATGATAACAAACGAACAGATTCGGGCACGCGACTCGCGACTGCAGAGTTTCTTCCAGCCACGGGGCCTGACTTTGCGGCGTTTGCGTGTGATAAGAATCGAGGCAGACGATGCTCATGTAGTTTCCGAAATCGACTACGAAGTTGGTCTTGTCATTCGGCAGCTGGAAGAGGCTGCGGTAGAACTTTGCGTTTTTCACGGGATCGAAGTCGCGTCGTTCTCGTTCAGGAACGTCGTTCAGATTCCGGCTGCATTCATGATTGCCGATCACAGCGATCATTGGCAGACAACAGTCTTCCGCCGTGATCGCGAATCGTGCCCACGAGTCGATCCAATCGTACCATCGATTGGCATCGCTTCCGTTCGCGTAAGCAAGGTCCCCACCAAGCAGCGCGAATGCCGCGTTTTGCTTTCCAGCCTCGCTGTTCATGGTGTCCAACTTGGCGCGAGTTCCGTACATGTCGCCTCCGGTGACGAAGGACAACGGTCGGTCGGCGTCGGATGGGGCCGTGCGGAAAAAGTAACGTCTGCCTTGATCGCTGCCTGTGTCCTCCTTGCGCAGCTCAAACGCGTAGGTTGTATCGGGCTCAAGGTGTTTCAGAGCAGAGTGCTGGATCACGTTACCCGTGTCCGCAAACAGGCGACGATCAACCGATGCGGTTTGAGACATCGGCTGGCCTCGTTTGCCGTAATGCAGTACGAATCGAGTTGCGTTGCCCGGAAGGCCTTCGGATCTTGCGGCTTCAATTTCCGCAGTTGTCCAGTTCTCGGACGGTTCGCCAAGGAGGTATTGCCAGTCTTCCTTTTTGGTCATTCCGCGGTAACGCCCGAATGCTTCATAGCCAAATTCTGGATCCAACGTGAAATCGCTGCTGTCGACCGCGTTGTTATGGCCTTCGATCGAAATGATGTTTGTGCCACGCCTGAGAAGCTTCACCAGTTCGCTGGCGTCGATCTTGAATTCCTCTTCATCGTTGGCGTCATGTCCTTCGATGCCGGTTGCACTGGCGCCCGATCCGCTCGCTACATTCGCGCGTGCGATCTCGACGCCATTCAGATAAGCAATGAAGCCGTCATCGTAGCGAACTCGCAGGACGAGCTTGACGTTCGGATCGCCTCCACGGTTGCCAAA
>JAGQPC010000039.1 GCA_020426925.1 Planctomycetales bacterium
GTATGAAGAACTGCACCTTGTCGATCAGATCGGCAGGTGTGAGTTGTTCGCGGGTATAGGACGCTTTCATCAAGAGCTGTCGCATCGCATGAATTGATAGTCCTGCGGTGAATGCGGCCACGTCCTCTCGAGTGCTCCAGAGCTTCGGTTCAAACTCGGCGTTTTCACAGTAGTGATTAATGTAGTGCAGACGCTCTTCGGTTGATGGCGAAGACGCTTCGACGTTCAGCACTTGCGGTAGTTTAGAAACGCGAGGATGGATCAAGCTAAGCGATTCGGCGATCATGATGACGGAGTCTCCACCTGCCATGAACGCTGGATCGCTAAACCAGTCCTGGCAAATCGCGATTCGATGAAGCTGTTTGTCGTTTAGTGATGCGACGTCGCCATTGCCGGCCGGTAAGAGCATGTCAGCCGCTTCGATCAGAATCAAAAGGTCACCTGCCAGGGACGATCGAGAACAGATCGTCAATTGCCGCATTGCTTCCAGTGCGAGTGTCGCGTTTCCGATCGCATCAAGCAGCAGCTGATCGAACGACTTCGACAGTAAATCGAATTCGCTCTCGCCCTTTTGCTTCATGCCTCGAATCAGCAGCGTGTCAGTATCGACGCCGGCCTTCCAAGCGATCCAAGCGTTCTTGAGTTTGTCGCGGTCGTCGAGAATCCGAATCGGTCCATTCAATTCGTAGACGATCCGAATCAGGCCGTTCGTTTTCGTTTTTTCGGCAATGAACGGAATCAGCGGAACGTAGCCATCGCTGGAAAAAAACATGTCGTGGACGTTGCCACTGACGATGACACACCTCGACTGCTGCGAATTCAGAATCTCGGCGAGGTTCGAAAAGAAGGGATACTTCATGTCTCGTCCTTAAGCAATTCGGCGGTTAAGAAATGGAACCAGCCGATGCAGAATACCGCATCGGCTCGTTAAGGGCACAATTCGCGTTTGAGTGCCAGGTTTCCAGTTGCCGCAATTTAACCCTCGGGAATGCGAGTCTTGTCTGCCGCTTCAGGAGTGGAAGTGTCCGCTTGTTCCTTAGCCAGTCCAATCAACGCGTCGAATTCAGAATCAGATTCTGCCGCCGCGGCGTATTCGAGAAATTCGGCTTCGGATCGCTGAGCGTCAACTCCCGCCATTTCTCGCGAGACTCGAGCGGTTGCTTTTGCCTGATCGCGAATATCTCGCAATTCCTGCAATTCTTCGTTAGTGCGATCCTTACTGATGCCCGAAAGCATGTCCGCGATTTCTCGTTCTTCTTTCGCGGTGAGCATTTCCGCAACGGTTTCGTGCTTTTCAGTGCGAATCTTCTCGATTTCACGAAGAAGCGATTGCAGTTGCGTTTTATGACCAGCAATGTTCTGTTCAAAACCGTCAATATCCGCTTCCAGCTCTGCACAGTGCGTTTCTTTTTCCGACAGCGTCGAGCTGAAATCTTTAAATGCGGCCTGGCACTTCTGATATTCGGGATCGGACTTAACACCTTCTGTGTTTCCGTTGTGCCGCTCCACAACCTTTCTCGCCATTGCAGCGGCACCATCACGGAGCTTGCGGAGCTTTTCGACTTCTTCCGTGAGTCGCTTGAGAGCTGCCTTCTTTTTCTCTTCCTGAGCGATCATTGCTCCAACAGCTTCTTTGTATTGATGAATCCGTTTCGTTTTTTCCTCGATGACGTTGTCGTACGTTGCCTGCACAACGGCTGGATTTGTTGATAGAGCACGCCGAGATTCGTCGATTCGTCCCGTGATCAGATAGCCAAAGGCTCGAAAATATCTGCCGATTGCTTTGAACATATTTGCGATTCCCTAAATACTGTCGATGTGTTTTGATTGAGTCGTCTCGCCCAGCGGATGCGATGCTAGAGGAAATCGTTTCCGGTAGCAATCCAGTCAGCTTCGGAGTAGCTCTTATGTGCGGTTTTCGGCCGCCACGATTCGCCATCAAAAAGTTCTTCGCGGCTATTTAACAATAGCTTCCGCTTAAATTGGCTGGATTCGTCCGAGCTTGAAGCCGTGTTCCGGATCAACTACGAGTTTTCTGCGCTAGATCGCGTGGCCTTCCGAACTTGACGATTTAACGCATTGATTCGTTCTTCCACAGCAGTCGCGACCAGTAAACCCTGTTCGAGTTCCTCCCTCAGTGACGACAATTCTGTTTCTGCGTCTTCGTTTTTCATGGAAGAAAATTGCATCTGATCCAGTGCAGTAGCCAGTCTGCCAACGGATTCGGTGACCTCTTCCAACAGGCGTGAGCGGGATTCGGTCAGCTCGCTCTTTAGTTTGTCATCCCGGACTTTTTCGGCACTCTGCCAAATCTGAAAGGATCTTTCTAGCGATCCGACGCTGGATTCGTACAGCTTCGTCATATGCTCGTGAACTTGCACTTGCCACGTTTGCTCACCATCTTCTTTCGTGAAGATCTTTGCACGCGTCATTCGCTTGTGCATGTCTTGCAGCGTCCGCAAAAGGCGTCCAGTGTTTGGATCGCGATCTCGTCGCAGCTTTCGACCGAGCGCTCGCAAAAAAGAATGATGTTGGCGGTCGGCTTCTTTCCGAAACTGAGCAACGATCGCATCCTCGATTTTTTTGCGGCCGAGCGTGAATCTCCAGATGGCCGTTCCGACCCCACATCCAACGGCACCAACGCCCAGCCAAAATGGAATGCCGGAGGCGACCACCATCATGGCGCCGCCGAGTACTATCGGCAGCCAAACGGCGCCCGATAAGAACGTCCTTCTGACGAATGCGTTTTGCAATTCCGACTTTTCGACCATGATTTCGAATGCGATCTCTTGATTCCTTCGTCGCCGATTCGACAGTGCTGTCGATTTGCGTTCAGCACTATTGCTGTTCCGCGATTAGGTATTCGACGACCGATTGCATTTTGTCATATGACTGCGTTCCGTCCAGGCGTAATCGCACCTTTCCGGTCCGATCAATAAACAGCGTCGTTGGGAACGCCTTGAAACCCGGAACTGTTCTTGTCGTATTGTCGGTACCAAGAACACACGTGTAATTGATTCCGGCTTGATCGACGACGGTTTGAATCTGTTGCCGCGCCTCAGTCTCCGTTTCTGTCCGTTCAACGGTCAAGCCGATCACGACGACGTCGTCCGCGTAATTCTTTTGCAATCGAATGAAACTCGGTAACTCGCTCAGACACGGCAGACACCATGTGCCCCAAACATCAATAATTCGGATCTTGCCGTGAGAATCCGACAAAGCAACATTATTGCCGTTAAGATCAGGAAGCGTGAAGTCGAATTCCACAGGCTGATATTCGAGTATGTCTTTGGCTGCATTCGCCTTCAACATCGTGCCAATCATTTGAGCATATTGGTCAGACGAACGCAGTTTTCCAAAGAATGGGTCTTGCTTCAACACTTCTAGATTGCCGTAGCCCAATTCGATCGCCGCCCGGATCGAGTCGACGCAGCCTTCAACGTCGGACGCGTAAGCTCGCGCGCGCGCTTCACAAAGCAACGACGCAATGTAGTCGACGCGATCAGCACCTTCCGCCTCGGCCGTGAAGAGTTCTCTTCCGAGTTGTCCAATTTCTTCCATGATTGTAGCAGCCGTAGGCAGGTCGCCGATCCTGGCGATCGATTCGGCATATTGAATCTTGGTAGCGAGCATGGTTCGCTTAAGTGATTCGTCATCAGGGTGTGCCTTGATGCGCTCCGAAAGCATCTCGATCGCTTGCTTGTAGTCGTTCTTGTCCGCAAGCCGTCGAACTTCGAAGACAAACTGTTCATTCGTCATGTCCGCAACGGCGATTTTCGTTTTTGGCTTCTCAGACGAACTGCGTTGCGTCGCGGACGGTTCACATCCCGCAAGGATCACGACACATAAAACAGAAACTGGGCCAATGCACTTGCACGTTGCGAATTTGCTCATTTCGCCAAATCCTGTGCTGCTCGAGTTGCAGCTTCCATTACTTTTCTTAGAGGCACACCAGCTTCTTTCGATAGTTTGGCGCAATCGTCATATTCTGGCGAGAACCGCGTTTCGGCATCGGGCAGAAAGATAAGTTTACCCCGCACCGTTCCCCAATCGGTTTCGACCTTTGCGTTTTTGCGGCGAAGAATCCTGCGGTCGGATTCCCATTTGCGAACGCCAAGCGTGCTGGTTTCGCGAAACAGGATGTCTTCGATGTCAGCCACGTTGGCCGCTGGACTGAGCACCGTGATTTTGGTGCCAGGCCGGTTTTTTTTCATCTGAATCGAAGTCGCGTAAACGTCTAGAGCGCCCGCCGCAAACAGCAAATCAAAACAATGTCCAATCGTTTCGGCGGTGACGTCGTCTAAGTTCGTTTCGATCGTCACGATGCGATCGTGCTCAGACTCGTTCGTCAAATCACCAACGAACAATCGCAACACGTTGCCCTGTTCGGTGAAGTCTTTGTCACCAGCTCCGTAGCCTATGGTCTCGATCGTCATGGGCGGCACGTGTCTGAATTGATCGACGATGGAAGCGACAATTGCAGCGCCCGTTGGAGTCGTCAGCTCGGCCGCCACAATTGAATCGGCAATGGGTATTCCTTTCAGCAACTCTGCCGTTGCGGGAGCGGGAACGCTGCACCGACCGTGCGCGATCGTGACATAGCCGCTGCCAGTTGGAACGTGCGAGCAAAAGACTTTTTCCACGCCAATCACGTCGAACGCGATCGCAGCCCCAACGATATCCGCGATCGAATCGACAGCGCCCACTTCGTGGAAATGAACTTTGCGAATCGTCGTGCCGTGAACCTGTGCTTCAGCCTCGCCAAGCCGAGTGAAAATCCGCTTCGCCAATGACTTTTGGCTGTCGGAAAGATTGCTGCCATCGATCATGTCGGTGATGTGATGCAGATGTCGATGAGCGTGTTCAGGTTCGTGCCGAACATGCACCTTAGTGGCACGGAATCCACAGCGTTTCACTTCCTCTGCCTCCAGCCGACAACTCGGCAGGCCCAATGAGTCGATACCTGCCTGCAACGCAGTCAAGTCAACGCCAGCGTCAACCATCGCGCCTAGCACCATGTCGCCGCTAATTCCGCTTGGACAGTCCAAATAAAGTGCACGCATTCCGGGTTTTCAACCTTCTTTACTGTTTCGTTGCCAGCATGAATGACGCTTGGCGGAGTCCAATTCATCCTACGTGAATCATATGCGTTGACGCAATCAGAGCGCTGGACTACAAGTCACACTCGATATTCCAGCATTCTTTTTGTACTGAGGTCACCGTGGAACGCGATCTATTCGAAGCTTGGACCACCGAAACGGCCATTCCGGAGACTCCTTGGGGCATGTTGCCGCCTAGGTTGCGTGTCCTTTTTGTGTGCGAAAAATCGAAGGTTGGCAGCTGGATCGCCGGATCGTTAAGCAATGACGCGATTTGCAAAGTCCACGTGTGCGAAGCGGCCAATCCGCTGTTGGCACTAGAGCGACTTCGCGAGGAGACGTTCGACGCAGTCGTCGTTGCTCAGGAAGGTGTTCAAACGCTGGACTGGATTGAGGCGATTCGAGTCGGTTCATCTGCAGTCCAGCCAATTTTGGTTTTGGGCAGCGTCGCAGATCGCGAGTTTTCAGCACTGTGTTTTGAGTCCGGAGCGGATGCCTTCTTGACCGTCGATTCGATCACCAACCGCGAACTGATCTGGCATTTGGCTAGAGCCGCCGAACGTCGGCGCCTGATGGAAGAAAACGAACGCAATCGCGTCGCCGAGCAGCGACGTCGCAATCAAGAGCATGACGAGGTGTTGCGAGTTCTGGCTGACCAAAAGACGATCTTGGGGCTCGATTCGGCGGACGCAATTCCAAATTGGCTCCTGATCCGCACGCACGAACTATTATCAACATATGTCGTGATGGGAACGGGACAGCTTGCCGGTGAGATGGACCGCTTCTTGTCCACAATAGTTGACGCACGAGTGGCTCAAGCAACTGTCGTGAAAGCGTTTCACGAAGCGATCGGTAGGATGGTGGCGGAGCTTGGCAATCGCAGTGCTAGGCACATTCTCAACCGAGGCAATGTACTGATGCTGGAAACGTTATTGCACGTGTCGAAGCGATATGACGACGACAGATTTTCATTTAGTCCATCTGAACCAAACCTAGGTACAGAATGATGTACGTTTCTGTTGTCATCCCGATTTTTAACGAGCGTCCCAACATTCGCCCGTTGTACCTCGAGCTGAAGAACACGTTGTCACTGGCACACGTCGACTGCGAAATCCTGTTTGTCGACGACGGATCGACCGACGGGACTCACCGCGAACTCATGTCGCTGATAGAGAGCGACGGTGCCGTGCGGCTCATTTCGTTCCGTCGTAACTTTGGCCAAACTGCCGCCATGCAAGCTGGCATCGAACAGGCCAACGGCGACGTGATCGTGACGATCGATGGCGATCTTCAGAATGATCCTCGAGACATTCCTGTGATGCTGGAAAAGCTAGCTGAAGGATTCGACGTGGTTCACGGTTGGCGGCGACAGCGTCACGACGCGTGGCTCACTCGCAAACTGCCGTCAAGAATCGCTAATTGGCTCATCCGACACACGACCAAGTTTCCAGTGCACGACCTCGGATGTACCCTGAAAGTTATGAGGACCGACATCGCTCGCGAGCTGAACCTTTACGGCGAAATGCACCGTTTCATTCCGATTTTGGCTGCACAGAGAGGTGCACGGTGTGCCGAAGTCATCACGAACCATCGGCCGCGTCGATTCGGAGACAGTAAGTATGGTCTGTCTCGCACGGTCCGAGTGATTCTCGATCTGATGACGGTTAAATATCTGCAAAACTATTTCGCGAATCCGATGAAGCTATTTGGCGTGCTCGGGTTGGGAGCATGTGCAGCGAGTGCTTGCTCGCTGTGCGCGACCGTAGCGATGAAGTGGTTTTCGTCGGTCGATATGACGGGCAATCCTCTGCTGCTCCTATCTGCGTTTTCCGTCCTTGCCGGGATCCAGTTGTTTGGACTGGGGCTGCTGGGTGAAGTGCTCGCAAGAATCTACTACGACGCGAACGAGCGTCGACCATTCGCAATCGCGTACGATTCGGCCACGATGACAGTGCGACAACCACTGAAGCAAGTGGCTTGACGAGCGTACCGGGCCACGCTTTTCATAAGGTCGCTGCGTGAAAACTCGAATCACATTCTTTACGAACTCATCCAGCAAGCTCAGCCTACCAGTGTTGCGCGCGCTGCGCGACTCCGAACGGATTGAAATCGCTCACGTGTTTTTTTACGACACGATCGGCGCGTCCAAAGGACAGCTATTATCGATCATCCGTAAGCACGGACTGAAAAAGACTATTCTGAAGGCGTTAAGTGTTGTATGTAGTAAAGCTCTGGCTAAAACTGGATTCAGAAACAGCGTAGGCACGATTCGCACCAGCTTTGAGTTCGCCGCATCCCAGCAGATTCCCTTCACTGTCACACGATCGGTGAACGATTCGGCGATCGTTGAATCCGCAAAATCCGCTGGCGCCGATCTGTTGGTTTGTTGCTCGTTCAGCCAAATCATGCGGACGGCGATACTGCAGTCAGCCGATGCGGCGATCAACATCCACCCATCGCTGTTGCCGAAGTATCGTGGACCGTTGCCCTCGTTTTGGGTCTTAAAAAACGGCGAATCGGAAAGTGGCGTTACGTTTCATTTGATGTCGACTGGCATTGACGATGGAAAAATCGTTCAGCAGTTGTCGTTGCCGGTCGATCCTGATTGGAGCGAAGACGAACTGACCGAACGTCTGTTTTCGTTGGCAGGCGATCGGGCAGAAAGTGTCTTAGATGGTTTTGTGCGTGGGGAGATCGAACCTTATGCACAGGACGAATCGCAAGCAACGTACTTTTCATTTCCATCATCTCGCGACCGTCGCGGTTAGAATATTGTCTCAGGCTCCTGCGAATTCCGCCGAATCACATGGCGTCTGTTATGGGTGGCTCGCGAGAACGTGTCAGCGGTTAAATACAAAAAGCCCGGAAGTGGATCACTTCCGGGCCGTGCGAACCGATTCCTGAAACGCTCAATGCCAAAGCCTAAACGGTTCGCGTTGTCGGAGAAACTACGTTCCAGCGATCGATCGATTCGGACTCGGCTGGTATCGGTTGAACTTGAGCGTGGTACCGTTGTTGACGTAGACGATCGTGTCGTCGTCAGCAAAGGTCAACTTCGTGTTGTACTGCGTTCCGGCCAAATTGAATTTGAGCTGTTCGCCGTTGTATTCAAATTCTCCGTCTTGCGAGACAACTTCCGCACCTTGCTCAGCGAAGAACCAGTGGATCGTACCGTCAGTGTCAAACCGGATCGCATATCCAACTGTGTTGCCATCGCTGTCTTTGCCCTCGCCGTTCCAAACACCGATCAGCTTCTGTGCCAACTGCGTTGGTGATTGTTTTTCTGGTGCTGGCGTTTCGGAAGGCTCATTCGATTTCGACTTTTCATTTAGTTCGAGTACCAATCCACGAGTCGAATCGGCGACACCTCGAAGCGTTTGAATCAATTCGTCTGTATTCGATTCCGCATTAACGTCGGCACGATAGAACAGGCAGTGCTTATCTTCGATCTTTACAATTTCCCATGCTCCGAATTTTCGCTCGCCATTCTTTTGCATCAGCATTAAAGCGGCTTCGCCAGTAAACGGTTCGTCTTGAGCGACAAACAGAGCTCGCACTTGGCGTACTTGCCGGCCGCGATGCTCGTAAACGGTGCCTGCAATGCGAACTTCGATCAGCTCGTCATCGAACGCTGGAACTTGAACGAAGAAGACTCCGTACGGGTTTGTCGTAAATTCAAGACCTGCGTCAGTTAACGCGTTGGCAGTTGCAGTGTCTATCGTGCTGTTTTTTCCTTCCAGTAGTGCTTTTAGTTCACGAGCATCAATGCAGCTGCTAACTAGTCGGCTCTTCGTCGAGTAAGCTGACACAACTGCGACAACCTCGCACGCGTCGTTGACTACAGGGCCTCCACTGTCACCAGGATTGATGGCCAGATCCGTTTCGACAACTCGAGTACTAACGGGCTGAGTACCTTCACTAAGTGTGTATTCGGTTCGGAACAGCTGACGAACTTTGCCTGAGGTATAGACCCACAAAGCATCTACTGCTGCGGGGTTGCCGATCGCGTGAATCGTTTCGCCGGGACTTACGGCCTCGTCTGCCAACTCGACTGCTTGAATGCCTTCAGGAATCGACTCGATTTCAATTAAGACCAAATCACGTTTCATGTCTCGAGCGACAACCTTGCCGGGAATCGCATATCGATCGAGGTCCTTAAGCACCGACGAACGATTGGTTACCAGCTCACCGTCTTCGTAGCGAGGAAAAACGACCGACACGGTTTCGGCTTCGCCAACGACGTGGTAGTTCGTAAAGATTAGCTTTCGCTCGGCGTCGACCAAAGCTCCGCTGCCGTGTCCGTCCGAAGTGACGATCATTGCCGTCGACTTAACAAGCTGTTTGTAAACGTTGCTGTTGGCCTGAACGGTAGCTGCAACAACCAACACGATTAAGAGGCTGAATGTGTTTTTGAGCGTTTTCATGGCATTTGCTCCTTCGCGAATTTGTGTTTCAGGATCGTGCCGCACTCGCTGGCACAATTAGTTCAGCGATAGCTCAGCCGATCCGTTACAGCAAAAAGCTGGCATTGATGGCACTCGCGATATAAGAGCCAGAATGGCCTTACTTTGGGGCAAAAAACGCCAGAACACGGCAGGAGGCCCTTCCGGAATTCACAAAAAAAGCCCAGCCGCAACAGCGACCGGGCTAATGTTTATGAAGCAGGCACTTTGGCGTCTAGCGACGACGCAGTCCCAAAAGGCCAATGAAACCGAACGCAGCCAGCAATCCACTGGTTGGCTCCGGTACAGCTTGAACGCTGAAAGCGTTTAAGAACACAGAGCAGCAGTCGCCAGCGGCGTAGCGTCCTTCGATCAGAATATCGCCATTGGCGTCAGACGTTGTCATGAACTCAAACGAATTAGCGGCGTTGTCAGCCGGTAGGATCGTGCCGTCGAAGCTGTAATCATCCACGACAAGCACTCCGTTTGCTGTCCAGTCGCTTGTTCGCAGCGAGTTGGAGCCGTCATCAAAAGACCAAATCTTTACCGTGTGGTCAGTGTTGGGGCTAAGCGACTCGATCAGGATATTCAACCCGTCATCTGTAGTCGTTCCGCGTGCAAACGTAAAGTCTCGAAGCAGCTCTTGGTCGGAGAAGGCACCGCCATCGGTCGGCTCGCTTCGTCGACGGTCACCGAAACCGCCGCCGTTTGAATGTGAGATCGTGACATCGACGCCACCAAACGATCGAGTTACCGGAGCTGTGTTGTCGTCGTTCTCGTTGCCATCCAGAAGAAACTGCTGAAAGCCAGCAGCAGTATTTGCAGCATCTGCAGCGCCGCGATCGTCTATATCGATCATGAGTTGTCCGAACAGCGGCACTGGCATAAACAGGCCAATTGCCAAGATCGCAAGTCGTTTCATTAGATTCTCCAGTTGCAATTCATGAGCCGTCATCGCTCGGGGGGGCGAATTCATAAGGTTGTGATCATAACACTGCTTTGCCGCGATAACGAGCAGCAAATCTAAAAAGAGCTGCGCTGTGTTTCGATTGATTATCGCGCATCGGCAGATGTCGACCGCAGAGCTCGCGAGCTGTCTCGTCGCCAGCATGCATTTCTCGGGCAGTATGCTCTGCCATGCAAAGTTGATACGATTCGTTTACACATCGATTTCACTCGGTCGATCAAGAATCAAAAGGATCCCATGATTTTCGGACGAAAGAAACGGCTCGTGGACTACGCGAGCTGCGCTGGATGAGCGGGCAAGTTGCCTCAAGAAGGCATCGCGCAAGTCGTGCGCGACTTACCCAAGTTTGAAGACGAAAACCTCGTCGTGGGAACCGAAGGGTTTAGCGACGCAGGTGCGTATCGCTTGCGCGACGATCTGTTGATCGTGCAATCGCTGGATTTCTTTCCGCCACTCGTCGACGATCCGTTTTTGTTCGGCCAAATCGCTGCAGCTAATTCCCTCAGCGACATTTACGCGATGGGAGCGGCTCCTACGACCGTGATGAATATTGTCGGATTTCCGGACGACAAGTTGGAGCTGTCGATTTTGTCGGACATTCTACGAGGAGGCGCCGACCGAGTGTTAGAAGCAGGCGCTGTCGTCGTCGGCGGACACACGGTACGAGACGTCGAAATCAAGTTTGGCCTGTCAGTGACAGGAACGGTCCATCCCGACAAGCTGTTTACGAACCAAGGTGCCAAGCCTGGAGACAAAGTGATTCTGACCAAGGCTATCGGGACCGGCTTCGTCACGACGGCGTTCAAAATGAACCGCTGCTCGGAATCAACGTTGAAAACCGCGACTGACAGCATGAGAACGCTGAACAAAGTCGCTAGCGAAGCATGCAGCGAAGTCGGTGTTAACGCAGTGACCGACATTACCGGGTTCGGCCTCGCCGGTCATGCGAACGAAATGGCACAGTCCAGCGGAGTGACGATCAATCTTGAGCTTTCGCAGATTCCGATTTTGGAAGGCGCGAAAGAACTTGCGATTCAAGGAAACAAAACGCGAGCCAGCGCCACTAATCGAGGATTCGCGGCGGCTCAGACAGACATCGCACCGAATGCAGACGTGCTGTTGGTCGAATTCGCGTTTGATGCGCAAACGTCTGGCGGGCTGTTGATCAGTGTCTCGCCTGAAAAGGCCGACGACTTGCTTGCGAAAATACACGACGGCGGGATCACCGTCGCTGCGATCGTCGGCGAAGTAACTGAACAAGCGTCCAAGTCTCTGAATCTAACTTAGTCGCGCCGACCAGATCGTTTGTTATACGTGTTCGAGTGATGCCAAGTGAATGTGAATGCCCTAATGGAATCTGAGTTTCTTTTTGTCTGTTGCCAAGTCGGTGCTGAGCCGGCGCTCAAGTCCGAAATTGGACGCAATTCGCCCAACTTGCGGTTCGCGTTTTCGAGACCAGGGTTCGTAACGTTCAAGAACGCCGGCGAAAACAAAATGACGCCGCACGTCGAGTTGCGATCCGTGTTTGCCCGAACTTTCGGCCTGTCTCTCGGGAGAGTCGAAGGCGACAACATGCAATCGATGGCGAAGGAGGTTTGCGAAAAGCTGCGCGGGCACTCTTTTGAGCATTTGCACGTG
>JAGQPC010000040.1 GCA_020426925.1 Planctomycetales bacterium
CGCTGCTCCTCACCTGATCGGACTAAGATTTTCTGTAATTTGATGAGCGCTCGACCATATCGTTTTCTTGCGGTCGCCGGTTCGATGTCTAGCATTGCCGCAATTTCGGAAAACGCAAAACCGTCGACGTTGCGAAGAAGCACAATCTCGCGATCGTGGTCGGCCAAATCTTGAATCGCTCTGGTCAATTCTTCCTGTTGCTCTGCTTGTCGCACGTTTTCGGATGGGGACGCTTCATCGGACCGTAGCTGCTTAACCAATGTAAAAGTCGACAAATCAGGTGGATGATTTTCTCGTTTCACGGAACGGCGTTTTGCCTCCAAGTGGCGACGCCGCATCTTGAGAAACCGTTCTAGAGCCGTTCGCCGAATCCACAAAGCAAATGGCATCGGCTTGCGTTCCACGAAATCACGGACTCGCTGAATCGACTCTAGATGCGTTTCCTGAATCACGTCCGACGCGTCAAAGCGTTGCTGCAGCCGCGCATCCATCCGAGACTGAATGAATCGCACGAGCCCCGACCGGTGCTCCGAAAAAAGCACTTCGAAGGCAGACTCATCACCATCGGCGGCTCTTGCTAGCAGCTCGTTCGTGCGTTCTGTGTCGCCTTGGGTGTTCATTGTTCTGAGTCCAGATGCGGATATCTCTCCATGTTAACCGCCTAGGAAGTAATAAGTGTGACGGGCGTCCGATTTACGTGACAAGCTGGAATTTCGACAAGACAGGCAGTCGCCTCGTGGCCGAAACCACGGATGTCGACGTGCAATGCCGCAGCGTCGTTGGCGACGTACCCTATCGATCCCGCGTGAATTCGATATTCTTTATTGATCCAACCCCCTTTAACCGCAGGATGCTTGAACATCGATTGATGAGTCAATTTTTTCAATCATTCCGAGACTACGAGTTGCGCTCGACCGGAAAATGGTTTGCGCTCGCGGCCGCAATCGGTGTTGTCTCAGGTGTCGGAGCAATCGCGTTCCAGTTTCTTGGGCAAGTCGTTCAGCACTTTGTACTAACCGGCCTGACGGGTTTTCAGCCGGGAGAAGCGAGCGGCGAACATGCGTACTTCGAGCATCACGCGGGAACGCTTATCCCTTGGGCGATTGTAGCGGTCATGGCGGGCGGTGGGCTGGTGTCCGGCTTTTTGGTGTATACATTCGCGCCTGAAGCAGAAGGTCACGGAACGGACGCCGCAATCGATTCATTTCACAATCGCCGAGGCGCAGTTCGATATCGAATTCCAATTATTAAAACACTCGCTTCCGCAGTGACGCTTGGCACGGGTGGTTCCGCCGGCCGCGAAGGACCGATTGCGCAGATCGGAGCCGGCTTCGGATCGTTTTTGGCGTCGCAGCTAAAGCTGCCTGCACGGGACCGGCGTATTTTACTCGCTACGGGAATGGGAGCGGGCGTTGGAGCGATCTTCCGCGCGCCGCTAGCCGGAGCTCTTTTCGCCGGAGAGATTCTTTATAGCGACGCCGATCTGGAAGCCGACGTGATCGTGCCATCGGCGGTTTCGTCTATCGTAGCCTATTGCGTCTACAGCCTTTCCTTGCCAGCACACGTCCGCTTTACGCCGCTTTTTGGATTAGACGAGCAGTTCGAGTTTGTGTCATTATCTGAACTGGTGCCGTACACGTTGTTGGCCGCGATCTTGACGGTCGCGGGAGTCCTGTACATCAAGACGTTCTACGGAACACACAAGCTGTTTCAATGCGTTCCCGTACCGAAGCACTTTCGTCCATTGATTGGCGCAGCGATTGCCGGATTGACTGGACTAGGCTTGTACTACGCAATGGGCAAAGACATCAACGCGCTTGCGGTGCTCGGCAGCGGCTACGGGACTCTGCAAGAGGCGTTAAGCTCCAGTATAGATCTCAGCGTGACTCTCTTGATGGCCGTTGCGCTTGTAAAAATCGTAACCACTTCAATGACGATCAGCTCCGGAGGTTCGGGCGGTGTGTTTGGCCCGTCGATGGTGATCGGAGGTTGTGTTGGCGCTGCGACAGGAAAACTCTTTGACGGTTGGTGGCCCAATCTTGTGAGCAACCCTGAAGCCTTTGCGATTGTCGGCATGGCCGGCTTCTTCGCGGGATGCGCGCGAGCTCCGTTTTCGACAATCCTGATGGTAACGGAGATGACTGGAGACTACAAATTGTTGCTGCCCACAATGTGGGTCTCAACTTTGTGCTTTTTGTTGGGGGCACGGTGGACTCTGTATGAAAAACAAGTTCCAACACGCTTGGATTCCCCAGCACATCGAGGCGATTTTTTGGTCGACGTGCTGGAAGGGATGTGCGTAGACGACGTCTACAATAAAGAGCGAAACCCCGTCACCGTGTTTGAAGGAGCAACGCTTGACCAAATCGTTCACAACCTGGCTGAGACTTCACAGAGATATTTTCCTGTTGTCGACGCCAACGGAGGGATGATTGGGATTTTTTCCGCAGAAGATGTACGAGGCTATTTGTACAACGATGAAATCTGGGACCTCGCGACGGCGAGTGATGTGATGACCAGTCGAGTCGTCACTGTTTCTCCCGACGATGATCTTAACACAGCGCTGAAGCGATTCACGGCGTTGAACATCAGCGAACTCCCGGTCGTGTCTCCCAGCGACCCTCAGCGTCTGGTAGGCGTCCTGCGTCATAAAGACGTCATCGGCGCCTATAACCGCCGTCTCGCCGAACATAAATCGGCTGGCTAATTCTTGCATCAGAAAGCTTTCCACCAATCGGCGAAATCTGCAAAGTCGGTGTGATTTGAGGAATGCGAATACCCTGGGTTGCGTTTGTTAGTTGGGACTACGCAGAAAGCAATGTGTTCTCCAAGAGCTGGTTTGCACGGGCTTTCGCTGGACCTATTCTTTCGTTGAACGACCAACGTCCAGGAGAATATTGATGGCCACTATAACGACGCTCGAATACGCCTTGCTTTCCGAAAACGTGAAGAAGATGAATCCGGTGGGACGATTCCGACCGGACGAATTCAAATACAGCACGGGGTTCATCAACAATGGTTTTTGGGGCTGCATCTACGTGGATGACGCCGCCAAACAAGCCGTCGTTGCGTTCAAGGGGACAGGTAACGCAAAAGTCGACGACGATGACGTTGGCAGTTCGCGTCCGAACAGTACGATCATTGGCGACATAACCGCCGACCTCAAATTGGCGATTGGCATTATTCCCAATCAAGCCAGCACGGCTCGCAAACTTTTCAAACGTGCAAAGGCAGCTTACGACAACTACGAGCTTTCCGTCGTTGGCCATTCGCTGGGAGGATATTTGGCTCAGGTTGTGTCCTACTGGTACAAAGCTCCGTGCGTGACGTTCAATGCTCCGGGAGCTTGGGGCGACTTGCAAAAAGCGAAACTCAACTTGTTCAAACCACAGGTGGCTTGGCGCAGCATTAAGTCCACGTTTTCCAGTGACGAAGTTTGCAACAATTTCATTCACATCGGTGACCCGATCGGGAATTACGGACTTCATCGAGGCCGTACGAATCGGCTTGCGGGCATGGGCCATGGCATCAAGGGAATCCGAAAAACAATCGAAGGCACACGGTGGCGTGACATCTGCCCCTTCACCGTCCGCGACGGCGCGAAAGGTATGTGGGATCGAGTCTAACGTGGCGTAAGCATCCTGCTTGCGATCCCCAAGTATGCACCGACGCCCATCGACGGACTAGAAGTTCGTCGTACGACCAAACGTGGGTGGGTCCTCAGCGTTCTCCGCTACGCCCATTTCACTTCACCCTTCGGTTCAGTCAACGTGATTCCTTGCAAAAACCGAATGGCCTTTTCCAGACCTTCGCGAGCTGTCATTAAGCTGTCTTCGTGCTCGATCGAAAGTGCGTGGTCGTAGCCGACCTGTCGCAATGCGGAAACGAAGTCGCACCAGAATCGTCGAGGGCTGCCATAACCGACGGTGCGGAACAACCAAGACCGGTTGATCTCGTCGCCGTAGTGTTTGGTGTCTAAGACTCCATTGATGGTCGAGTTCCATTGCTGAACATTGGTGTCCTTGGCGTGAACATGCCAGATCGCACCTTGCAACGCTCGCACGGCAGCACACGGATCGATGCCTTGCCAAATCAGATGCGATGGATCGAAGTTGGCCCCGATTTCTGGCCCTGCAGCTTCGCGAAGTTTCAACAGAGTCTCCGGGTTGTAGACCACAAAGCCCGGATGCATTTCCAACGCGATCTTGTGAATGCCGTGCTCGCGAGCAAACGCTGTCGTTTTCTGCCAATAAGGAATGACAACATCTCTCCATTGGTATTCCAGGATATCGAGATACTCTGGAGGCCACGGGCACGTGACCCAGTTCGGCTGCTGGTCGCCCGGAGCACCGCCCGGGCAGCCGCTGAAAGTGGCAACCGTGTCGATTCCTAGCTTTGCCGCCAGGCGCACGCATCGCTTGAAGTCTGCATCGTGCTGTGCTGCGATTTCCGCGTTGGGATGAATCGGATTGCCGTGAACCGACAAACACGAAATCTCCAAACCGCGCGAACGAATCGTGTCCATGAACTCGTTGGCTTTGGTGTCGCTCGCCAGCAATTCGTCCGGATCACAATGGTCCGTACCAGGAAACGCGCCGGTGCCGATTTCAACCGTTTGCACGCCAAGACCTGAGAGATAGTCAAGCGTTTGCTCTAACGGCATCTCACGTAAGATCACTGTAAATACACCGACTTTCATTTCGACGTCCCTTGCTTATCGAATTTGCATTGAAATCTAATGGTCGTTGCCAGCCGCTGCACAGCTATACGTCAGCGCAAACGGTAGCTCAACATCTTATCCGATCATGGCGCTTGCGTGGGAATGACAAATCCCCTCTCGTCACCGAAACCTCGCCAGCATCTAATGGTGCGTCACAGAAACACTGTCTGTGTTCTCCGTTTCTCTGTATTTCAAATTCTAACGTCTACCGACGCTCTCGCCGAAGTCGAATCAACAGCCACAATCCGATGAAACACGAAAGGTAAAAACTGATGCCGTGCGTTTTGATTACTCCTGAAGAGATCCTGAATGTGCAAGGCCGCCACACGGATATCTTGACGGAGGCCGGGTTCGATATCGTGTACCCAAAGAATTCCGAATTTACGCGAGGTCAATGCGATGAAGAAGAAGCTGTCCGAGAACTCAGCGTCGCCGATGCTCTGATTGCCGGAGGCGAGTTTGTCACGGAGAGCATTCTGAAACGATTACCTCGTTTGCGAGTGATCGCGAGGAACGGAGTCGGCTACGATCGCGTCGAAGTTCCAGCGGCAACGGCGCAAAATGTTCTCGTGACGATCACTCCAACCGCCGTTCATGAGGCGGCCGCCGAACATGCCCTCGCTTTGTTATTTGCCGTTTCCAAAAATATCGTCCGCGGTGACCGGGCAACGCGGGCTGGCCAATGGCCTCGCTGGCTGATTGAACCGATTCGAGGCAAAACGATCGGTATCCTGGGGCTCGGTCGGATCGGACGCAGTATGGCCGTTCGGTCGAAAGCGTTAGGCATGACCGTCATCGCGCACGATTCTTTTCCTGATCAAGCGTTCGCCGCTGAACACAACATTGAACTCGTTGATTTCGACACGCTGGCCAAACGGTGCGACATATTGAGTGTCCACTGTCCGAAGGGAGACACGACGACCGGAATCGTCAATCGGAATGTGTTTGCGAAAATGAAGCCTACTTCGATCTTGATCAACACCGCTCGTGGCCCGATCGTGAACGAACAGCACTTGATCGAAGCACTGCGTGATCGCACGATCATGGGCGCGGGCCTGGATGTCTTTGAAGTCGAGCCGCCCGCAAAAGACAATCCTCTTTTTGAGTTGGACAACGTCGTCCTCACGCCTCACAAGGCCGGAGCCGACGCACTTGCAATGCGAGACATGGCGATCGAATCGGCCACATGCGTCGCAAAGCTCTACCGTGGCGAATGGCCCGAAGGCGCCGTGGTCAATCACGAGCTCCGCGACACGTGGAAATGGTAGTGGCGTAAGCTTCTAGCTTGCGATCCAGACTATCCCCTAGTACGTTAATCACTCGTGAGGCAATATTCGCCCGGTCGCTGGATGTTGGGCAATATCGACGACTTGGCCGCTGATGGACTCGCTTTCGTCGGAAAGCCAATAAACGGCGGCAACTGCGATCTCTTCCGGACGCAGCAGGCTGCCAGAAGGCGCGAGCGCCTTGGGCATGCTTTTGTACCAATCATCAGGCAGCCCGTCGCGACGTTTCAGCTCAAGCTCTGATTCGGTCAGCACCCAACCGGGGTTGATTTGATTGACGCGGACTCCTTCGTCTCGAAACAACGAGTCCCCAAGGTTACGCGTGAGCGTCATCAGTGCTCCTTTAGAAACGCTATACGGCAACAAGTTCGGCTCGCCGCCGTATGCGTTCGCACTGCCAATGTTCAAAACACAGCCACGGCATTCGCTCAGCTTAGCGAGCGCCGCTTTGATCAAACGAAACGGAGCCAGCACATTAACGGCGAGCATCTGAGCAAAGAAGTCGGAGTCCGTTGTGCGGATGTTGCCTCGGGCTGTTAGCGCCGCGTTGTTCACGATCGCATCCAACCTGCCAAACGTGCTCGTGGCCAGGTCGACCAGCCGTTCTGGACAATGCTCGTGCGTCAAGTCTTCAATGTGAAGTGCCGCTTTCGACTCGCCCAACTCTTGAACCAGATCTGCACCGAGTTCAGGCTGCAAGCCGTGGACAACAACTTTGCCGCCTTCTTCAACGCAGCGACGAGCGATCGCTTTGCCAATTCCGGTACAGCTTCCCGTGATTACGATCACTTTGTCTTGAAGACGCATTTTCTGGAAGGAACCTTTTTACGGCGATGATGTACCGGGTGGTGCTCTTGGACGACAAACGGCCAACTTACCAAACTGCGAACCGAAGCTGGCGGCGACCAGTGATGCACCAGGGATCTTTGGCAATCTACACTACGTTCGCTTTCGGCTTACAAGTTAAGGGAGGACTGCGGCGCGTGGCTACCGCCATTTGGGCTGTTTTTGCAGCGATCTGGCGTTTGTTATCCGGATTATTCTTGAGTTCGCAAGCAGAGAACGTTATCAAGGTAACCGTACCGGTGAAGTATTTTGCGCATCATTTGATCGACGTCCGGAAAAGGAAATTGAAATGTGCTCATTACTCAGAAAGACGCTCGCGTTTGCTGTCTGCGCGTGCTGTATTTTTCAAGCATCAGTGTCTAACGCACAAGAGCTGCTCGGCTATTGGCAGTTTGAGGAAACTAGCACGGATCAACCGGCCGCGGATTCGTCTGGCAACGGGCATGCCGGTGAATATGAAGGCGAAGTTGAGTTAAACGGCTCAGGCCCGGACGGTTTCGGATCCGCTGTGTACTTGGACGGTTTCGACGGAAAGGTATACCTCGGTCCTGGAGATGAAAATGGCTTCGGCGACTTGACCAGTAACTTTTCTGTCATGGCGTGGATTAATCCAGACCAATTCGACAGCAAGAACCGAGTATTCGGAAGTGCGCCGTGGGAAGCGAATTCAGGCTGGGGTTGGGGCACCGTTCGCGACGAATTGGAAATCACGACGTGGGGCGTGAAAGACTATGACCAGCCCGTACCGCTGGAATTGGAAGAGTGGGCGCACGTCGCAATTGTTCTCGACGAAGACTTTACGGCTCACTTCTATCACAACGGCGAGTTTATCGGGACTCAAGAACACGCTGCGGAAGGCGGTCCGACTATCAATGACTTTTACATTGGTTACGCCGCTGTCGATGCAGAACACTTTTCGGGCTATCTTGATGAAGTCGCAATTTTCGACGGCACGTTAACGGAAGACCAAATCGTCAACGCGATGAAGTTCGGTGCCTTGAATATTAACGGCCAAGGTGTCGCAGGTGACTACAACGGCAATGGTGCGCGTGACACCGAAGACATCGACCTCTTGTCTGAGGCGATTCGAACGAATAACTCGGGATCACAGTATGATCTGAACGGTGACGGCAATGTCGACGCGGCCGATCGCACACACTGGGTCGAGACTCTGACGAACACGTACTTTGGCGATTCGAACTTCGACGGTGAATTCAGCAGCTCTGATTTCGTCGCCGTGTTCTCTGCCGCACAATACGAAACGGGACGACCGGCTGGTTGGGCTCAAGGCGATTGGAACGGCGATGGTTCTTTCGACAGTAGCGACTTTGTAGCTGCGTTTACTGGAGGCGGATACGAAGCCGGCGCTCGTGCCGGTGGTTTGCAAACGGTTCCCGAACCTTCGTCGATGGCTTTGGTCATGATCGGGTTGTTCGGACTCGCTCGTGTTGCTCGCCGAAGGTAATGCGTGAAACGGTCGATGTAGTATCTGATTTGAAGAGGGTGTCACGTGGCACCCTCTTTGTCTTGAACAATTACTTTAGAACTTATCAGCTTTGGTGCGAGACATGCTCAGCTTTCAGAAGATCAATTCACGTCACAAGCGAAAGGCGTACTACGCGGAACGATTAGAAAACCGCAACCTGCTGGCTGGCGATTTGATCGCACATTGGATTGCCGACAGCGTCCGCAGCGAAATCGCCGACGGCGCCACGCTCACCGATTGGAATGATCAAGTCTCGAGCATCCAAACCGAAGCCAAAGGCGAACCGAAGATTATCCGCAATCAAGTCGGCGGTCGTTCAGTCGTTCGATTTTCGCCAAGCGATGGAGCTGACAGTTTTTTTGTCGACTCGAAAGTCAGCCCTGTTAGCGGGATCGGAGACTTTAGCGTTGTCGTAGTGTTTCGCACCGATTCAAGCGAGCTGGTAGGGCAAAACGGCGATTGGTTTAAGAACACGGGAATTGTCGACGCGAACAATTTGGGCTTTGGGCAAGATTGGGGGATGAGTATCAACGCCACCGGACAGCTCGCAACCGGACTGGGCGCTGGGCTGGGCTCGCCTCCCAAAACGGTCTATTCGACTACGAGCGGCGTCAACAACGGCGAACTGCATACGGCTGTTGTAACACGGTCCGGCAGTAACCTGTCACTTGCCATCGATGATATCCCAGCGGATCAGATTAACGATGGTCCAGCTACCGATCGAAGTAAGCTCGATTTGGTTTTCGGTGGACTCACGAACGGAAATCCGTTCACGGGCGACATCGCGGAAGTGCGAATCTACAACGGCGCACTCAGCGGCGAAGAAGCGAGCGCGGTCCGCTCGCAGATTGATGCATACTACGGCAACGTTCCGCCGACGGCAATTGATGATGCTTATGAATTGCAAGAAGACGCGGTCCTGTTCGCGGTCAGCGCCGGTAATGGCGTGCTCGCGAATGATTCCGATGCGGACGGTGATTCGCTCACGGTCGAACTCGTTCAACCACCGGCCGTTGGCGCGTTGAACCTGAACAGCTCAGGCGCGTTTGTCTACACCGCGCCCAGGGACTTTTACGGAACGGTCACTTTTAGTTACGTCGCAATCGACCATCGCGCATCGGAGCCCGCCACCGTAACGTTGAACGTGACTCCGAAATACGATCCGCCTCGGCCTGAACCAGATTCGTATCGCATGCGGCCCAACACAACGCTCAGAATCCCCGGGCTCGTCGGGCTCTTGGCGAACGACAAGAATCCTGACGACGCGAGCCTGACCGTTCGCGAAACTCGCGCAGTAAACGCGGGTGTCCTGACGTTAGGTGGCGATGGTTCGTTTACCTACGACCCGCAAGGATTTGAAGGAGTCGCGTCGTTCGCGTACGAAGTCGATGATGGCACACAAATTACTGGTCCAGTCGAAGTTATCATCGCAGTCAACACTCCTCCGGAATCGACTGACGACAGTTACACGACCGACGAAGATCAGTCGCTGATCGTCGACGCAGCGAATGGCGTCATAGCCAACGATACTGACGCACAAGCCGACAACGAACTCACCGCAACATTGGTTTCTCCGCCAAGCAATGGTGAACTCGAGCTATCGCCGGATGGCAGTTTCACGTACACGCCTGGCGTCGAGTACTCAGGCAGCGACTCGTTTCAGTATCGACTCTTCGATGGTTTCGAATCGTCTGATCCTGCGACAGTAGTCATCGAAGTCAACAATGTAGACGACAGTCCAATCGCAGCGGACGATGCTTACTTCACATTGCCGGAACAAGCACTGACCGTTCCCGCGTCGAACGGCTTGTTGTCAAACGACGTCGACATCGAAGGGCAACCGATTACAGCTCGGTTGGACGCGCAGCCGCAAAATGGAACCGTAACTGTCGAAGCTGATGGTGCGTTTCAATACAAACCGAACGCGGGATTCGTCGGCCGCGACGCGTTTTCCTACGTCGCCAACGACGGGAGCAGCAATTCTGAGTCGACATCAGTTTCGATCGAAGTCAATGCACAACCGATCACGATCAGCGAATTCTTGGCCGTTAATAATCAATCGCTTCCGACTCGGATTCGCGCGACCGTTCAGAATTCATTTCGAGGCGACGACCAATTCGAAGATTGGATCGAGCTGCACAATCAACTTGATGTTGATTTGAATGTGTCCGGAACGCACCTTACTGACGATCGCGATGAGCCAACAAAGTGGCAATTCCCGCTCGGTACTGTCGTGCCCGCTAACGGATACCTCGTTGTCTTTGCGTCGGGAGAAAACGTCCTCGACACGAATCTTGACGAACAGAACTTGCTCCACACAAACTTCCAACTCGGTAGCAATGGCGAGTACTTGGCGCTGAATTCGCCGGGTGGCGAGTTAATTGACGAGTTCAATTCGGTGCCGGACCAGTTCGCGAATTATTCCTACGGGCGAATCGGTGATGGTATTTCCTACTTTGCAACTCCGACCCCGGGCGAGCCAAACGTAGACGCCAAAACTGGGCGAGCATCCGAAGTTACAGTCAGCGTTGGTCATGGGTTTTACACAGAACCGCTCACGGTGACCTTGTCGTCCGACAACCAAAACGCGACGATTCGCTACACGATTGATGGATCAATACCGACGGGTGAAAACGGGAGCGATTACAACGGACCGATTACTGTCTCGTCGACGACAACGCTTCGTGCTGCGGCTCTCGACGATGCCTTGCTGCCCGGGGTGATTGCAACGAACACCTACATTTTTCTCGACGATATCATCCTGCAATCGCCGGACGGATCTGCGCCAGAGGGATGGCCAACACGGCCTGTGCGAGGCCAAGCATTCGATTACGGCATGGATCCTAACATCGTGAACGATCCCCA
This sequence comes from Planctomycetales bacterium, assembly GCA_020426925.1. Lineage (GTDB taxonomy): Bacteria > Planctomycetota > Planctomycetia > Pirellulales > Pirellulaceae > JAGQPC01. Next base: position 11,204 of record JAGQPC010000040.1, read on the forward strand.
GTGGGGCCCGCAGCTGCATGCAGCGCTGACGCAAATTCCTTCCGTTTCAATTGTCACACCGTTAGAAAATCTCATTGATGATCGAGAAGGCATCTACGTCAACGCATCTCGAGACGGTCGAGAGTGGGAACGAGAGGCCTCAATCGAGATGATCTATCCAGATCAGACCGAAGGATTTCAGATCGACGCAGGCTTGCGGATCCGTGGTGGATTCAGCCGTGGTGCATTCAATCCCAAACATTCGTTCCGGCTGTTCTTCCGAGACGACTACGAAGGGCCGCTCGAATACGCGCTCTTTGAGGACGAGGGAACTGACCAGTTTCAAGCCGTGGATCTTCGCACGGCCCAAAACTACGCTTGGAGCAACGACACGTTTAACGACCAAACTCGCAACAGCTTTTTGCGAGACATCTACTCTCGCGATTTGCAAAAAGAACTCGGGCAGCAATACACACGAGGCCGCTATTACCATCTTTACCTGAACGGCCAGTATTGGGGAATGTACCAAACGGAAGAACGCCCGGAAGCGACGTTTGCGGAAACCTATTTTGGAGGAAACGCAGAGGACTACGATGTTGTCAAAGCAAGCGGTGGAGTGCTGGAAGCAACCGATGGCGAACTGGAACCGTGGAACGATCTGTGGCGAATTGCGAACGCCGGATTCGATTCGCTAGAAGGCTACTTCTTTATTCAAGGTAAGAACCCAGACGGAACCGACAATCCCGATCTAGAAGTGCACGTGCAAATCGACAATGTCATCGACTTCGCCATTAACTACATGTTTACCGGCAACCAAGACATGCCGACATCGCTTGGCAACAGCGGCGCAAATAATTTCTGGGCGATAAGAGACCCAGATTCGCGAGACGGCTGGCAGTTCATCGCACACGACAGCGAACACAACATGTTGCTGGTCAACGATGACCAAACGAAAGACGATCCGGCGGGCAATGTCATCACGTCCTTCAATCCGAAGTATCTGCATCAGCAACTCGACGCGTTGCCTGAGTACCGATTGCGATTTGCGGACCGAATCCATAAGCACTTTTTCAACGGTGGAGCAGTCACGAAGGAACGGGCTCAAGCGTTATTGCAACATCGAGTCGACCAAATCGACCAAGCAATCATTGCAGAATCGGCTTACTGGGGAGATCAACACAACGAACCGGCGCTCGATAAGAATACATGGCTCATGGAAGTCGATTGGTTGCTGAACGACTTTTTAGGGACAAGAACGCAAACGGTACTCGATCAATATCGGCGACGAGACCTCTATCCGGACGTCGTCGCGGCTGAGTTCAATCAACACGGAGGAGTCGTCGACAGCCAGTTTATGTTGGGCATCGCCGCACCGGCTGGAACGATTTACTACACGCTGGACGGAAACGACCCTCGTGTAGTCGGCGGCGCGGTCAATCCTGACGCGATTACGTGGACCGTAAATGCAGGGCTGCGTTTCACTGAAGATACGGTCGTGAAAGCTCGCGTGCTTCAAGATGGCGAGTGGAGCGCGTTGACCGAAGCCACATTCGAATTCGGAGAAGCAGTCACGCCGACCGCTCTGCGCATTTCTGAAATCCACTATCATCCATCGCCACCAACGGACGCAGAAACAGCAGCCGGCCACGACAACGATGATGACTTTGAATTCATCGAGTTGGTGAACACTTCCGATCAGCCGATCGATTTGGCTAGAGCGAAACTGGTTCGCATTGACGTCGATGGGCAATCGGTCGGCGTCGATTTTGATTTTGCAAACGGCGACATTCAACGACTCGGCGCCGGTCAACGAATCGTCGTCGTTGAAGATGCGGCCGCTTTCGCATTCCGATACGGAACAGAAATCGCAGTCGCTGGGCAGTGGAGCGGTGGTCTCAGCAACGCCGGCGAGCACCTGACTGTGACAGTCGACGGTAACGTCTTGCAACAGTTTTCGTATGATGACGCCTGGCACGAAGCGACCGACGGTGCAGGCCCGTCCCTTGAGATCATCAACTCTGCAAATCCTGATTTGGCCAGCTGGGCAGTTGCTGCGTCGTGGCGAGCGAGCTTCCAAAACGGAGGATCGCCAGGAACAGCATCGCGCGTGACCGGCGACGTCAACGGAGACGGCGTTTTCAATTCCAGCGACCTGGTCGCAGTTTTTCAAGCTGGCAAGTACGAAGACGGAATTCCAAACAACGCAACATTCGAAGAGGGCGATTGGAACGGCGA